>CAIZGT010000383.1 GCA_903932545.1 uncultured Rhodospirillales bacterium | reverse complement strand
GTCGAACTTGCCCGGATCATCGGCGGCCAATTCAGTGAGCATTGGCATCGGATCAGGCGTGAGTTCAAGTATGCCGTGCAGATGCACCGCGCTGTAATCCCAGGTTGGTACCGCCGGCTGGGTTTTATACCAACTCGGAGCAATATAGGCGTGTGGGCCGGAGAAGATGATCAGCCCCTCGCCACCATCCAACTGCGCACATTGGGCATTCGCCTTGGCCAAATGGCCTGTGATCACCAGCGTGTCGCCGTCGCGTTCCACGACGAGCGGCAGATGCGAGGCGTCCATGCCGACCGTGCCTTGGGTGACCAGCAGGCCGAACGAGTTTGCGCGGATCAGCGCCTCGATCCGGTTCAGATCGGTCTCAACAAAAGCCGGGCGCAGATACATGTTCGGCTCCAAAATCCAGATGCATCCAGACTCTCGCAACTCTTTACGGCCAAGTCGATATCCGCGTGCCAGCTCGAAAGTCAGTCGTGATAAAACTGGCAATAACCGCGTGATTTTGTCGTCGGCTCAGGCAAGCGTCCTGCGTTAAACCACTGATGCACCTAACCATTTGTAGCAACTCGCCGTTTGCGCCTTATGCGTTTGATGTCTGGACGATCGGCATCACCGGCGAATCGACCACGTAAGTTGGATCGAGATTCACCACCTGCCCGACCTCGGTCAGCACTGTCTCGGGCGGGAAATCCTGCTCGAACACCACGCCCAGTGCGTCGAGCCGGTTCAACAACTCCGGCAGGCGCGGCAGGGCGGCGTTGTCGATGTCGTGCAGCACAATCAGGCTCCAATGTTGAGCTGATACTTGTTCCACGCAACGCTCCACCCAACCCGCCTGGTCGCGCCAATCACCCGGCACGGCGTTCCACAAAATCGTCCGATACTGGTGAGTGTTGAGATAATCGACCGATGCGCGGCTGAACAAATGCGGGCCGACAGTGCCTTGCCGACCATACGGGCGGAACAGCTTCTTCGGGCACGCGAGCGCGCCAATGAGCGCCTCAGTTTTGCCAATCTCGTCTGCAGCGAAGGCGGCGGTACGGCAGTCGCCGAACGGCACAGCATGCGTCAGCGTGTGGTTGCCGATCCAATGCCCCACCCGATGCGCCGACTGCATCGCCGCCGCTGCTTTGGGGTCAAGCAGCTTCTGACCAATGACGAAAAAACTGCTGTGAATGCCCCGGCGTGCGAGGATATCGAGCACCTGTTCCGTAATCCCCGGCGTCGGGCCGTTGTCGAAGCTCAGCGTGACCCGACGCATGCGATCGTAGCCTTAGCGGTGGTTGAGCAGAATGTCTGCGATCACGCCGGTGGCAATAGCGCCCAGCACGAACGCGCCGCCCACTTCGCGCCATTCATAGCCATAAGGCGGTTGGCGCAGACCGTATTCGCGATAATCAAAACGGCGACCACCTTCCCATTCCTCATGGCGCATCTCATCGCCACGATGCCAGCCGCGATGCTCTTCCGCCCGCTCATAGCGGCGCTCGTCATAATGGCGATCATCACGATGCTCGTCGCGACGCTCCTGTGCATAGTGATCGTCGCGGTGTTCATCGCGGCGATGATCATCCTGATAACCTTGGGCGAACGAGGCTGCCGTGCTCGACAGCAGCAAAGCCGCAGCCAGTGTGGAGCGCAAAAGATATTTCATCGAATTTCCTGACAAATTTGGCAACGGGTTTGTATGCTGGTTATAGCCTAGCAGCTTGCGCCGCATAGATTATCGTGTGGATTTTACCCAGTTACTCAAGCGGTCTTCCGTCAATGTGCGTGGAGTAGAATGGCTGCCAGCACACCTGTGACAACGGCCCCGGCAATCACCGCTCCGGCCACATTGCCGTCATCCTCAACCGGCACAGGCTGCGCATAGCCATAGACCGGCTCTGCATAGACCGGCTCTGCATAGACTGGCTCTGCATAGACTGGCTCGATATAGGCAGGGCCGCCATAGCCGTGATATTCGGCATCGTGATGCCGCTCCCATCCTGCATGGTGATCCCATCCCTCATGATGCTCTGGGCCACGCTGGGCTTCTCCGCGATATTCGCTGTGGCGCTCAACATGGCGACCATCGCGCTCGCCGCGCCATTCATCGGCGTGGGCGAAGCCGGAGCCTGCAAGGAAAACACTGGCGGCAAGTGTGATGCGAAGAAGGGTCTTCATGGTGGATCCTGTGGCTCAGCCTTCGTTTGTCGCTGGCGCCTGCTCGGATCATCTGCGCCAATTGTGCAGGATTGATGGCTGGGTATGGCCATGATTGTGGCAACGCGTTGCCGTAATTTCACTTTGTGGCGGCTTCCCCGCTCCTATGGTGCGCGCAAAAGGAATTGCCATGAACCGCCATTTGCACACCGAAACCCATCTTGTCTCCCGCGTCGGCTGGCTGCGCGCCGCTGTGTTGGGGGCCAATGACGGTCTGATTTCCACCGCCAGCCTGATTGTGGGCGTGGCCGCGGCAACCCCGAACAAGGAGGCGATTCTGGTGGCCGGTTTGGCCGGTCTTGTCGCCGGTGCGATGGCGATGGCGGCGGGGGAATATGTCTCTGTAAGCTCCCAGTCCGACACCGAAGCCGCAGACTTGGCGCGCGAAACGGCGGAACAATTGGCTGATCCGGTGGCGGAATTGGCGGAATTGGCCGGGATTTACCGCGAGCGCGGCCTAGATGCAGCTTTGGCGGAGGAAGTGGCGAAGCAGCTCACCGCTCATGGTGCGCTCGCAGCGCATCTGCGTGATGAGTTGGGAATGTCTGAGCACACCATGGCCCGACCGATTCAGGCAGCACTCGCCTCGGCCATCACCTTCTCAGCCGGTGCCGCAATTCCGGTGGTGGTCGCAATGGCCGCACCGCTACAATATGCCAGCTGGGCGGTGGCCGGCGGCAGCGTGATCGCCTTGGCCATGCTCGGCATGCTCGCCGCAAAAGCAGGCGGGGCGAATCTGGTGCGCTCCACCTTGCGCGTGACGTTCTGGGGCGCGATGGCGATGGCGGTCACAGCCGGCGTGGGCGCGATATTCGGCACGGCAGTGTGAGATTGTCTGGAGGCGGTAAACCGCCTCCAGACAATCTCACACGTCCAAATTTGCCACTTTCAGTGCGTTTTCTACAATGAAATCCCGGCGCGGTTCCACAACGTCGCCCATCAATGTGGAGAACACTTGGCCTGCGTCCTCGGCGTCATTCACCTTCACTTGCAGCAATGTGCGCATCGCCGGGTCGAGCGTGGTGTTCCAGAGTTGGTCAGCGTTCATCTCGCCCAAGCCTTTGAACCGCTGGATCGCGAGGCCACGACGGCCTTGTGCAAGAATGCGATCAAACGCCGTGGCCGGGCCCATTACGCTATGCTCGCCCGCGCCCATTTTGAGCGTGGCGGGTTGGGCGAAGCGGTTGCGCAGTGCCTCTGTGCGCTCGGCTAGCCAGCGCGCCTCAGCAGAGCGCAAGGTGGCAATATCCAGCACATGCCGCTCTGCCACGCCGCGCACCCGACGGGCGAGGATCAGTCCGCCGATACTATCCACCGTCACAGTCCATCCGCGTTCGGCGGGCAGTGAGATTGCATTCAATCGCTCGGCCAATTCCTGCGACGCCGCAGCCGCCCGTGCCGGATCGGCTTGCAACGCACCAGCAATCGCAGCCTGTTCGAGCAGCGCCACTGGGGCGGCGGCTGCGAGGCGGCGGACGCGCATCGCGGC
>CAIZGT010000382.1 GCA_903932545.1 uncultured Rhodospirillales bacterium | reverse complement strand
TAAGGTAGTGGTTGATGTCTTTGTTGGTATGCGTTACCACATGCATTATATATGGATCGCGGTCTAATCACTCATGAGCCATGAAGATCAGTATCTCCGCAGACTAATAATTTCCCCCGAAATGCTGGGCTCTTTGGAGCGCCGTGCTGCTCGCGTTAATGATGGTATGCGCAGGCTGTGGTGGGTGATACTAGATTCGCTACAAATTGGCGCATTTTCTGCATATGCATTGTTGCCGATCGAGCCGAATGGTGGCTCGTGGGGATATCTTGCTGGTTCATTGCCGGTTGCACTGACGGCGGCTTTGCTGGCGTCTCAGTTGCGCAGGTCAGGGTCGGCTAATTACTTCGCCAAAGAAACCACCTATGCCCAAATGCTGCGTGGCGCGCAGGGCGCGTTCATTACGTTCGTGGCGGTGGGTGCGTTCGGCGGGGCGTTGTGGTCCCAACTTGGGATTGAGTCGGTGCGCGTTGTGGTGTGCGCTGCGTGCTCCATTGGCATATCGATTTTGCTGACGCTGTGGCTCACCCAATGGTCGGCGCAATCCGGCGTGGGCACCGCGTCGGTTGCGGTGATCGGTGAGGCCGAAACTGCCACCAACGTTACCTCCGCTTTGCAGGCCAATCGCTGGCCTGGGTGGAGCGCCGCACTTCAGCTTGACGACACGTCACCCGCGGAGGTTGAGCGCCTGCGCTTGGCGGTGGCCGATGGCGAGATTGACGTGGTGATCATCGCCGTCAACCGCCCAGTTGAGCGGGTGAGGCGGATTGTGACGGCATTGCCAGACGCGACGGCGCGCGTTTGTGTGGCGCTCGACGTGCCGCAGCCGAGCAAGGACGGCGTGGCGATTTGGCTGGTGGATTTGTGGCGCAACCCACATGACGGCATTCCGGGCGCCATCAAGCGAATGATCGATCTGCTGGCCAGCGCGTTTTTGTTGGTGACCCTGTCGCCGTTGCTGCTGCTGGTTGCGCTGGCAATCAAATGTGAATCACGCGGGCCGGTGCTGTTTCGGCAATGGCGCTTTGGGGCCTGCAGTCGGCCATTTGAAGTGCTCAAGTTCCGCACCATGCGGACCGATCTGGGCGATGCCAAAGGGGCTCAACGAACAGTGTCACGCGACCCGAGGGTGACCGCGTTTGGTCGCATCATCCGCCGTACCAGCATTGATGAATTGCCTCAGTTGTTCAATGTGTTGGTTGGCGATATGTCGTTGGTGGGGCCGCGTGCGCAGGCGCTGTATATGGAGGTTGATGGCGATTTGATCTTCGAGGCGCTCGGTGATTATCCGGCACGCCATCGGGTCCTGCCGGGCATCACCGGCTGGGCGCAAGTCAATGGCTCTCGCGGGGAGGTGGACACGATCGAGAAAGCCAAAACCAGGACCGATCTCGATTTGTGGTATATCAAGAATTGGTCGCTTTGGCTCGATTGCCGGATCATCCTGCGGACCGCTATGGGTGGGTTCATGAATTTCGAAGCCGATTGAGCGGCGTTGTGCTGGCAGATGGCGCAGTCTCATAGCATAATAGAGCGTGACGCGGCAGATGACCTGGTGATTATTGCTCGAACTCAGTATCAAGCGAGACATCGGCACTGGAAATTATCGATGGTTCCGATGAATGCAATTGACACTGTGTTCATCAATTGCGCCTATCTGCTTGAACTTGAGAGTTTGATTGGCTTGTGATGCAGCCGAATGATGTCTGTCTCCGTATGCGCTGGGACGATGACGCGCCAACGGACGCGGACATGTCCGTGGCACTGCGTCTGAGACCGGACGGGCAATCTGGCGAACGGGCATCCCGGCAGCGGCGGTTTACATCACCGCCGCTTTTGAACATGCGGCACTCGTTCGGCACCGGGCGGAGGTTTTTCCAGCAGCTCGGACTTTATCGCTATCTGCTCGCCTTGGCCGTGCTGTGTGGTGTGTTGGGCGCGGTGGCCGGGGGGCTGTTGATGCCAGTTGGCGGTGAAGCCACCGCGGTTCTGGTGGGTGCGGCACTCGCCCCAGAGCTGATGCAGGCAGAAAGTGCCGTGCTACAGGGCGCTGGGATCGCGGACGCGATTGTGGCGCGGGTTGGTGTGGCTGAACTGTCGCGCTGCCACGTGTTTTCCGTGCCGTTGGGATTGCTGACCAGCACGTGTTTTAGCGGATCTGGCCAGCCATCAGCGGTGCAAGCGCGCGCTGTGGTGCATAATGCGCTGAGCGTGTCACTCGATGAGTCAGGCAAATTTTTGCATCTTGCGGTGCTGCACGCCGATTCTGCGGTGGCAACGGCGATGCTTCAGGCGGCGCTCGCGCAGGAGGCACGGGAGCGTGGCCAGATCGCGGTTCTGCCGCATACCAGCGAGCTGGGCGCGCAATTGGATAACGCCAAGGCGCAGGTGGCACAGCTTGACCGCCAAATCACCAGCCTGCGTGACGGTGGGCATGTTTATAATGCCGCACAGGAACTGGCGTCCAGCCAAGCCGAAGAGGCTGGGCTTGCGGCGCGCGAGACTGATTTGCAGCGGCGTTTGAGCGCCATTCAGGCGGAGCTTGCCAAAGCGCAGGAATTGCTGCGCAGCACGCCGCCGCAACTGCGCGAAACGCAGGAAACCGCGCGACATGACACCAACGACACGGCGCGTCAGGCGTTGATGCAGTTGCGGCTGGAGCGCGCGCATCTGGAATCCGCCTATGCGCCTGGCTATCCGGGTTTGGTTGAGGTTGACCGCAAAATCCGCATTGCCGAAGAGAATTTGCGCACCCGGCCGCCAAGCCTGGAAACGACGGCCTTGGAGCGTCGCAACCCGGTGCACAGCGCTTTGTCGCTCAACGTGGCGGCGTTGGCACCTCAGGTTGATGGTGTAGTGGCAGAACTGAGTGCCGTGCGTCAACAACGCACCAGATTGTCTGCACGGGCGAGCGAGTTGCGCAGCACGGCGGTGGGTGTGGAGGCATTGCTCAGCCAGCGGCAGGCGCAGATGGCGGTGGTGCAGGAAGTGTCTGCCAATCTGGCGCGGGTGCGCGCACAAAATGCGATGAATGCCTCAACACTGTCTGCGCTGCGCTGGATTGTGCAATCGCGCACCGAGACCTGGCCAGGTGGCTTCAGGGTGTTTGGCGCTCTGGCCGGTGGAGCCGGTGGATTTTTTGCGTGTCTGGGTGTGATGCGCCTGCGTGGGCAATTTCGGCGGAGCTATCGCAACGCTGAGGAGGCGCGCGAGGCGTTGGACCTGCCAGCACTGGCGCATGTCAGCCTTGGCGTGGCGGAGGGGCGCGGCTTTCTGCTGCCAATATTGGTGGACCGCCTGCTTGCTGGTCGGCCCACGCTCACCGGCATGGGAGGGCGGCCGTTATTGGCGATCCATCTCATCGGGTCGCACCCACATGACGGCACGGCTGAAGTGGCCCGCCGTTTGGCGCAGAGCATTGCGGGTATGACCAACAAAGGTGTGTTGCTGACCGAACTGGGCACGCCCGGCGAGGAGTGGATTGAGAGCATTCAGCCACAAGCCGCCGCGCGCCCCCAATCGGTTGCGCCGCTGGCTGATCACGACGCGGACCCAAATAGGGATATTATTGTCGATTCGTCCGAAATTTCGGCCAGGGCCGGGCAAACGGCGGTTCGGATGCTTCCCAGCCGGGCGATCCAGCCGGTGGCTTGCGCGCAGGATTTGGTGGAGGCGATGTTGCAGGCAACCGATCACGACGATTTGCCAATGGCGATGCAGCTGTTGCGCCTGCGGTCGGATCATCAGGTGATGGTGATTGTCTCGCCAGCTGCCGCCTCCGGTGCTGAAACCGCGTCGCTGTTGCACCGACCGGACATTTCGGTGCTGGTGTTACACGCCCTGCATTCTGAAAAAGCTGCTATGGCGCGGCTGTGTTCCCGCCTGGCTCGGCAAGCGGTGCATCCGTCTGGCTTTATTTTCACCGACCATGAACACGCTGGTTGATTGCTCGCAGAGCCGTTGGCCAATCGCTAAGGAGTCGCATGCATGTTTCAGGTCAGCATTCCCCGCGTTGAGCGCTATGTTCCGGCACTTGATGGCATGCGCGCGGGATCGGTGTTGCTGGTGATTCTGTCGCATTTCGGGCTGGACAATGTATTGCCCGGCGGCTTTGGCGTGACGGTGTTTTTCTGGATTAGCGGCTTTCTGATCACCAGCCAGTTGGTGGCTGAAATACAGCGCAATGGCCGGATTAATCTCGGGAATTTTTATCTGCGACGATTTCTGCGGCTGATGCCGGCCTCGGTGTTCTACATCAGCGTCGCAGGATTGGGCTTTATTTTGGCGGGCGGCACAATGACGCCGGTCGCTTGGCTGGCGACCTATTTTTATGGCGCCAACTACTATGATCTGTTTTTCCATTATCCCTGGTTAACGGAAGAGGCGCAAAATCCATTCACGCATCTGTGGTCTTTGGCAGTTGAAGAGCATTATTATATCGTTTGGCCTGTTGCGCTGGCGTTTTTGGTGCGCCGAAATATTGCGGTAAAAGTTTTGATTGCATTGTGCGTGGTGGTGCTAGCGTGGCGATTTTACTTGTATCAAACCTGTTTTATCCATGACGCGCCTGGCCCTCCAGGTGGTGTCTGTGGCGATTTGGTGTTGTATCGGACATATAAAGCCACCGACACACGGCTGGATTCGATCGCGTGGGGGGCGTTGCTTGCGTTGCTGGCAGCGTCTGATTTGCGTGGGAGGGTCGAGCGGTTGCTGAGTTCACCGATGGTGCTGGCGGCGGCTGGTGTCATGTTGTTGCTCACCTTCGTGTTCCGAGGCGGTGAGTTCCGCGAGGTTTGGCGCTACACAATGCAAGGCGTGGCGCTGACGGTGCTGATCCCGGCGGTGTGCGGCACCGGCGGGCCATTGCGCTGGCTGCTGGAACGCCCGCCGCTGGTGGTGATCGGTCGGCTGAGCTACTCGCTGTATTTGTGGCATTGGGGGGCTATCACCTACGCGGCGTATATCGAGCCCACGCAAAACCTCGCCTGGGTGGCACGTGGCGTTATGGTCACGGTGCTGGGCGCCTTGTTCAGCTATTACGCGATTGAGCGGCCCATGGTGGCGCTGCGCCGACGCGCCGGGTCGCATGCGGTGTCGGCGTTGGCGCAGGGCGACTGACAGGCAGGTTCACTCGTAGCGGCGCGGCCACGGCCATTAAACCGAGCAGCCAGAACACCATGCGCAGATCGGGGCTGAACAAACCCGATTCTGTGCGATCCAGAATTGCCTCGATGGTGATCAACATCAACAGCCACAACGCACGACGCCGATGGGCGCCGAACAATCCGCGTGCAGCGATCCAGACTGAAGCGAAGAGCATAAACACAACCAGCGCCAGCCCAACCTCGCCGAGTTGGAGCCTGACATCAAGATATCCGCTATGGGCACTGGGCGGTTTCCAGCCCACCGCATCCCAAACGCCCTGCCGCTCGATACTGTCCACCAACCAGAATGGGCCGTAGCCATAGCCGAGCGTGTCGCGATGCCCGATGGCAATCTTAACCGCTTCCCAAATTTGAATGCGGCCGGTTAGCGTGGAGTCCTTGCCGATCAACTCAAACAAGCCCTCGGTGCCCAAGCCCAATACCAGCATTAACCCAATCAGAACGCCTGCGATCAGTCCGAACAACGCCCCCCAGCGCCAAATTCCACCGCGATCAAACCACACCATGGTGGTGGTGAGGCCGATGCACAGTGCGCTGAGCAGCAACGAGGTGGTGGAGCGGGACAGGACCAGCAGCACGACAAGACACGCGGTGATGATGATATCATTTCGCCTGATTTCGCGACGTTCTAGCACCAGGTAAGACAGTGCGAACACGGCATGCAGCAAGGCAAAGCCGAAGCCATTCTTTTGGTAATAGAAGCCGCGAATTGCGTTGGCGTATTCCTCGACATCGTAACCCAGCGCCGGGTTGACGAGGGCCAGCAGCACGCAGCCTGCGGAAATGCCCAGCATGCTGAACACCACCACCCGCATCACACGCTGCGGGCCGAATGCGGCGTAGCTGGAGACGGACAATATGATCAGCGCCAGCAATGCGAAGCTGCGGCGCAGCGACGAGTCTGGTGCGATCGACCAGTTTGTTGAGGCAATCGCCAGCACCAGCAGCAAGCCGAACGGCCAGACCCGCGGCAGCAGGCGCAGGCTGGCCCGCCAATGCACGACGAACATCCCAACCCCGCCGAACAGCATCAGCATGGACATAATTGTGAAGTCGATTCCGGCCAAACTTGGCCCAAGCGGCAGATAGGCGCCGCTGTAGAAAAACGTGGCCACGCCCAGCAGGGCAAAATGTGCCCCCTCTAAGGCCTGCGGTGTGCCGAGCTTAGAACAGGCCATTTGTGGTACTTGGTTGCGTGACATAGCTGAACGAACGGCTGAACGGCAGCAGGCGATTGATGTACATATCAACCCATCGCCCGACTTCGGCCACCCGCTCGCGCGGGACGAACACGATGTCTCCGGCAACCAGCGGCACGTCGTCCTCCAAGGTGGCGGTGCCTGCGAAGTCTCGCACATCGATGGTGCGCAGCATGGGTTTGTCTGCTTCGCCGCGGCGGATCAGCACGACCTTGGTCATTCGTGCTTCCGGGTCAAAGCCGCCCGCCCGAAATATAGCTTCCAGCGTGCCAACCCGACGCCCAAGCGGATAAACGCCGGAATTTCTCACCGCCCCGCCAACATAGACCACCGCGCCGCCTGCTTCTTCTAGGCCCACCGTGACCATTGGGTCGTTGAGTATATGGCTGGCGGCCTTGGCGATGCTCTGCTCCAAATTCGCGATTGTCTGCCCGCCAGCTTCCACTTGCCCTGCCGCGCGCAGGCCGATCCAGCCATCGGGGCCAACCAAGACAACCTCATTCAGCTCCGGCGTACGTTGATATGACACGCGAATTTTATCGCCGCTGTTCAATCGGTAAGGCGGCACCACGTCCGACCACGGGGCCATGGCGACGCGATTTTGTTCGACTGGTGTGACGCTTTGCGAGGTTTCACACCCGCCCAGGCTGAGTGCCAGCACCATCAGCAGGCTGAGCGCAACAATTCCGCGTGTCATCCAGCCCTCACGAATATCTATAGCCATCTGGCCACCCAGCGCGGCAATACCGGGCGCGCGCCGGTGTAGATGAAACCGAGAACCATGCCCCCGGCGTGTAGAGTGTTTTCGAGATTGGCCCTCACCATCCCGGTTTGCGACAATTCGCCGCGCACCACCAGAATGTTGCCATCGACCAAACCACTCAATCTGCGGCTGCCGTAGCCGTCGGCGTGATCTGGCCCCAGCAACACCACCGCGCGGGCGGATTGGCGCAGTTGGGACAGTTCTGTACGCACGACGTCGAGCGGCAAGGCTGCGTCGATCAAGCGTCTTGCGCGTTCCTGTGCTTGGGATTGCGGAACGTTCCCAGCGATGATGGCCTGTTGCGGCTCTAGGTCGATCAGCATCGCAGCGCCGTCAAGCCGAAGGTTCAATTCGGCAAACAGCGCGCGGCCGATCGAGCGGCGCTCATCGCGGCTGTCGGTGCCGACCAGTTGGATCACCCCCGCGCTGCCCCCATCGTGACTGAGATCGAGCAGCATGGCGGCCAGATCACCGATTTTTGCTTCGTCGGCGCGGTCCTGATCGGCTTTGCGATGGCGCAGCGTGTCGAACGCGGCAAACGCGCCGAGATTGTGCAGGCCCAAGGTGCGCTGCACCTCCTCTGGCGTGGCAAACACCCGCCGGGTCAGCGCGAGTATCAGGCATAAGGCGGCGGCTGCCATGCCGCCACCAGCCGTCCCGCCCATCACAATCAACCGGCGCTGTGATTTGCCCTTCAATGGTGCGACCGGGGGTTGCACCACCTTTACATTGGTGTTGCGCAACCCGCCCGCTTCTTCCGAAATCCGATTGCCGGCCTCGTGCGTTGTCAACTGCTTCACCACAGTTTCCAGCGCATCGCGACGGCCTTGCAAGTCGCGTAACTGCACCTCGGCGGCGCGCAGTTCAGCTTCACGAACCAGAGCATCAGCGCGCTGCTGTTCGAGTTCGCGCTGCTGTTCGACGAGCGCGCTGTGTTCCAGGCTGAGGTCGATGACGCGCTGTGACAAGCCGTCGAATTGCGGGTTGCGCGCCTGCCTTACGGTGGCAAAGGATTGTTGCGCGGACGCCTGTAGCGTGCGTCTGGCAGCGGCGATGGCTTCATCGAGGTCGCGCAGTGGTGGGTATCCGGGCGCATAGGCCGCTGCCATCCGCTCGCGATCATTCAGCAGGCGATTGAGCATGTTGCGGGCATCGTCATTTGGCGCGCTGCTGGCGGTTGAACGCTCGGCCAGCACCTGTGTCGGCGCTGATGCCAGCAAATTCTGCGCTTTGATCAACAGGGCCTGATTGGTGGCCAGTTGCTCGCGCACCCCATCCAACCGCTGGCTGACGGAATCGCGGCGGGTGGTGGCAATTTGCTGTTCTTGGGTGATGTCGAGCACGCCGTAACGGGAGCGCACCTGCTGCAATTCGGTTTCGGTGGTGGTGAGTTGCGCCTGATAACGTTGCAATTCGTCCGCCAAAATACGTGACCCATCCGCCGACAGCACCTCGTTGCGGCGCTTCATGTAAGCATCCAGCAACGCCTGCACCGCGGCCAAGCTGATGGCGCGCGAGTTGGAGCCGAAGTCAACGCGGATCAAGTTGGTGTTGGTATCGGTGTCGGTGTGCAAATCCAGCGCGAATTTTTCAACAGCTGTCTGCATGGCGAATTCGGTAGCGTCGGGGCTGTCGAGTGCGGTGGGTGTTGGCAGCGAGGGGTAGATTGTGTTGATGCCGACTTGTTGCAGCGCGGTGCGGATGGTGGCTGGGCTTTGCAGAATTTCCATCTCTGCCCGCACCACTTTCAGCATTTCCACCGCGATGACGGATGGGCCGAAGCCGGACAAATCGGGTGCTGTGCTGGATTCGCGGTTGACTAGCACCATCATCACGGCACTGCCGATGAATTTGGGCTGGCTGATCATCGCAGCGGCGAGGCTGAGCAGGCACGGCACCAAGAAAGTTGCCAACAACAACCGCCAGCGCAGAGCGACGGTGTAGATAATATCGATGAGCCGCAGGGCATTGGCCGGGCGGCTGGCCAGAGCAATTGATTCGTTCAAATCAGAGGACATCGCCTCAATCGGCGCGTCCGTGTCATGCAGTGATTGCGCGTGGTTTGCATCGCGCAATTCAGCGGTCGGGGCGGGCAGATTGGGCACAGATGTCCTCACCGTGAACCTGCGTGGTTGAAACTTTTCGATTTTGCTAAAGAGCAGATACGGCAATAGGAATAATTAGTCACGCAATCCTCACGGGTGGCATTGTATGACAGGCGGTATCACACATTGATTAGCAAGTGAGAAACACGGATCGCATGGTGCCTGTGCCGGAAGTCCCTCCGCATTTTGATGAACACGCTGTCGCGCCATCATCGTGGCGATCTGACACTCTGCTTGGCGTTCGGTTTGATCAGCTATCCATGCAGGATGTGCGGAATTTGCTTCAAGATCGCGCGCCCACGGCTCCGTTCACCTATGTTGTGACCATCAACGCCGACCATTTGGTGCGGCTGGACCGGGCGGATACCGCGCTGCGGGCGATTTATGACGCGGCTTGGCTGTCATTGTGCGATAGCCGGATACTCCGAGCCGGTGTGGCGCGGCGCGGTTATCAACTCAGCGTGGTCACCGGCAGCGACTTGGCGCAGGCATTGTTCAGCCATGCGATATCGGCCCAAACCCGGGTGAGCGTGATCGGCAGTGACGCTGCCACCATCGCGGCGTTGCGCGCGCGCTACGGCTTGCAGGCGCTGTTTCATCACAATCCGCCAATGGGCTTTATCAAGGATGATGCGGCGGTGGACGAAGCGGTGGCGTTTGTATGCGCGCATCCGGCGCAATATGTTTTTTTATGTGTCGGCTCGCCGCAGCAGGAAATTCTGGCGGCAAAGATCGCGCAATCCGGGCAAGCTACCGGGGTGGGGCTGTGCGTTGGTGCGGCCATCGCGTTTGTCGCCGGCACCAGCAAACGCGCGCCGCTATGGGTGCAGCGCGCGCATATCGAATGGCTGCATCGGCTGCTGCTTGAACCGCGCAGGCTGTGGCGGCGCTATTTGCTCGGTGCGTGGCCTTTGCTCGCATTGCTGCGCCGTCTGCCGCAAGCTGAGAGGTGATTGAATGACCACTGCAACGGTTGTGATCTGCACTTATAACCGCCACGACATGCTGCGCCGAGCGGTGCGCACCGCGCGTGAGCAAGTGCTGCGCGCCGGGGTGTCTGCCGAAATTCTGGTGGTGGACAACTCGCCGGATGCGAATGCGCGGTCAGCAGTGGCGGAGATGGCGGCGGGAGCGGGGCTGGCATTGCGCTATGCCTCCTCACCGCGCCCCAACGTGTCGGCGGCGCGCAATATGGGCGTGGCGCAGTCGCAGGGCGATTACG
>CAIZGT010000381.1 GCA_903932545.1 uncultured Rhodospirillales bacterium | reverse complement strand
TCGACATTCGTGTGCTCGAATTGCCGCCGATTTGCCGCGATTTCTGGCGCGAGACAAGCCTGCCGATGAGCCCGTTTCGGCGCTAACCAACCGCCTCAATCGCCGCGCATTCCCGCACCGTTTTGAGCAATGCCGCCGCTGCCTCATCAACCGTCAGCCCAGACGTATCCACATCCCGATCCGCCCGCGCATATAGTGGGGTGCGGCTGAGTAGGATGGCTTTGAGGTCGTCCATCGCCGATTGTTCACCACCCATCGGCCGCATATCGCCTTGTTCGCGCACCCGCTGCATGTGTTCTTCCGGCTGAGCCCGCAGCCAGATGGTGTGGAATGAGCCGAGCAACAGATCAAACGTCACCGGCTCAGCTACAATCCCGCCAGCGGTGGCCAGCAGCAGCGGTCCGGGGCGTTCGATGAGGTGTTGCAAGGCGGTTTGTTCCAGGCGGCGATAGCCTTCCTGGCCATAAATAGCGAAAATCTCAGCAATGGCGATGCCGGTTTCGCGTTCAATCTCACGGTTGAGCTCTAGAAACTGCCAGCCGAGTTGGTCGGCGACCATCCGTCCCAACGTGGATTTGCCCGAGCCGCGCAGCCCGATCAACGCCACGCGCGGAGCGGCGGCAGTCGATTCGGATGCACCCGATAGCAGCCGCTTGGTGGCTGCCACTTGCGACGGGGTGGCGCGCTGCAGCAAATCACGGATCAGCAGCCAATCGGCGTGGTCCTGCGAATTCGGCAGCGCATCATCAAGCCGCACTCCCATGGCGCGGGTGAGCCGCAGCATCAGCAGGATGGAGACATTGCCCTGTCCACTTTCCATCTGCGCAATATAGCGCTCGGACAGCCCCGACACCCCCGCCAAAGTCTTGCGCGACATTCCACGCAACGCCCGCAAATTGCGGACTTTTTGGCCGAGTTCTACGAGAAAAGCCTGTTCGTCAAAATCACTCGTCATGCGACCCAACCACCGCCTCTACATGAGATATAATGCATCATTGCCTTGACGAGGCAATTATTTAGCCGGAAACTGCGAATTATAAATCATTCCCTGGGGAGGGAAATCCGCATGTCCGAAGGACAAGCCCTGACCACGCGTGAGGTCTTTGATACGCGCATTGCCGCCATTGTCGAGGCCATCGGCGAGCATAACCTAAATGATGATCTCGCTGCCCGGCTCAATGCCAGATTTCCAGCCTATGGCAACGATCTTGGCGATCTGATCATCCGCGGTGTTGAGCAAGGCTGGTTATGTGGTCGTGAGGCGGGGGGCATTCGCTATGGTCGGCCGATCAAGCCGGGTGGTGTTGCGGGGCTTTTTAGCGTTGATGTGGTGCTAATGCAGAACATCGCCGGCCCGCATCACATTCACACCCAGGGCGAAATCGGCTTCGTGGTGCCGCTTGATGATACGGCCCGATTCGATGGGTTTGCCGCTGGATGGTATGTGTATCCGCCAGGCTCGGATCACCACCCCACCGTGAGCGGCGGTTCAGCCTATATCCTCTATTTGCT
>CAIZGT010000380.1 GCA_903932545.1 uncultured Rhodospirillales bacterium | reverse complement strand
GAGGCGATGTTGACGATCGCCCCCGTTTTTTGCGCCACCATAATCGCGCCGAACGCCTGGGTGCAGAGAAACGCGCCATCCAAATTGGTGCCGAGGACGTAGCGCCATTCGGCAAAACTTGTCTCCAGCGCCGGTTTAAACACCGCAACCCCGGCGTTGTTGACCAGCGCATCAACCCGCCCCCATCGCGTCATCACGGCTTGCGCGGCGGTTGCGACCTCGGAAGGGTCGGACACGTCACAATGCATTGTCAGCACCCGCTCGGGCAAGGCAAGCTGGGCGGCGGTGGTGGAGAGGGTGGCGTTGTCCACGTCGAGCAAAGCGACGTTATAGCCATGTGCCATGAACCACTGGCCGATCGCCAAACCAATGCCGCGCGCGCCGCCGGTGACAACAGCGACGGGGATAATGTTGGTGTGGTCTGACATGGCACATCCCTCATTTATTAATGAAGGACAGTAAGCCCGTCGGGCGGATAAGCGAAGTGCCATCCGCCCGACGGATTGAAAGGCTTACTTCGACTTCACGATTTGGCCGCGAATTTCGCCGCCCTTGTTCGCCGCGGTGTGGAAATTCACGTAGAACTTACCAGCCATCATATCGGCCACCTGGGCATCGGTCAGCGTTGCGGTGCCGACAACCGGGCTCGCGGCGGAGGCGAACGGGATCAGCACGCCGGCGTTCGCACCCGGCAGCGCTGGGCCGTGGATGTGGCCCGCAGCGGCAGGGCCGGTCAGGCCGATATAGGTGACGGTGTAGCTGATCTTCTTGGTGGCGGTGTCGAGCGTGATCAGCGCGTCGCCGGTGCCGGTGGAGGTGGTGGCTGGCACTTCGGATGCGCCGCTGAGCGTGGCTTTGAAATCAACCAGTTCGGCGTGCGAAATTGCCGGAGCGGCAAAGGCAATGGCAGTTGCAAGCATGAGACCGAGGCGGGTGTGAGACATGATGTTTCTCCATGAAGTAGCGACCGGCCTGTCGGCAATCAACACGCCAGCGCGGATAGCGATATCCGGACATCTGACATGCGTATCATTCGGGCCAGAACAAGACGGGGCAGCGAAATATTCGACACGTCAGATAGCCGGATCACGATAACATCGGTATTCCTGGTGTTATGACCCAATTGCCCATCGGCCCTGAAATTGATCCCACCCCACGACCGTTGCCAGTGCGCGCCCGAATGCGTGGCCAGTATTGCGAACTGGAACCATTGCATGTGCGCCATACCGCAGAATTGTGGGATGCGATGCAGGGGGCACCTGATAGCTGGGCGTATATGGGCTATGGCCCCTTCACCAGCGAGGCGGCTCTGCGCAGCTTCATTGCTGATTTTGCCGCCACACATGATCCGATCGCCTGGGCGATCCGCCCGGTGAGCACTGGAGTGGCGACGGGGTGGATCACGTTGATGGATATTCAGCCAAAGAATGCGGCCATTGAGTTGGGAAATATCTGGTTCGGCCCGGCGCTACAGCGCACGCGCGCGGCGACTGAGGCGATGGTAATGCTGCTGCGTCTGGCGGCAGATGATCTCGGCTACCGGCGCTTGGTGTGGAAATGCAACGCGCTCAACGCCCCATCACGCCGCGCGGCTGAGCGGCTCGGCTTCACCTATGAGGGCACTTTGCGCGGGCATATGGTGGTGAAGGGACGCAAACGAGATACGGCGTATTTCGCGATTCTGGACGATGAATGGCCCGCATGCCGGGATCGGATGCTGGCGTGGCTGGCACCGTCGAACTTCGCCCCGGATGGCACAGCGTTGAACGGCATGGCGGCGTTATAACGGCACAGCGATGCCGTATCCGCCCCCGGCTTGGCGCTGCCACACCCGCTCGAATAACGCGATCATCTCATCAAGCTCGACACCGTCGCTGTCCATCACAGCGCGGGTCATCGGATCGGCGATCAGCATCTCGAATGTCAATGCACATCGGGGGCATTCGGGTTCTGGCTCGGTCATTTTCCGCACTCCTTCGCACAGCTTTTGATAAACCCCATCCGGTATCACCTTACGGT
>CAIZGT010000379.1 GCA_903932545.1 uncultured Rhodospirillales bacterium | reverse complement strand
TCGATTGTCTCAGGCGGTGAGGCTTTCGCGCAATTGGTGAACTTTGGCCGCATCAAGCGAGGTGGCGCTGTTGCCCCAGCTTGTGCGGATGTAGCTAAGCACAGCGGCAATCTGCTGATCTGATAGTTTCCAGCCAAACGCTGGCATGGCAGCGCCGGTGGGGGCCGTGTCGGTGGCTACTGATGCTGCCCCGAATAGGACGGCGCGAACCAGGTTGATCGGATTGGGCGCTTGAATGCTCGGCGTATGTGCGAAGGCAGGGGCCAAGCCGTCCACGCCAGCGCCCTTGCCGGTGTGGCATGCGGCGCATTGCTGATCATAAACGATTGCGCCGAGTTGCATCACGGCCGCGTCAACCGCGGGCCGTTCGAATATGGGCTGGCCCGGCTGGTCTTTTAGATAAATGGCGATCGCCTGCCGATCTGCGTCTGTCATCTGTGAGGTCGAGTGGGTTACCACCTCGGCCATGGGCCCAGTGGCTGCGCTGAATTCGTTGTGGCCGGATTGCAGATAGAGAGTGATCTGCGCCACTGACCAGCCGCCGAGGCCGGTATGAGTGTCACCGGTTAGATTGGGTGCAAACCATTGGTTCAAGACGCCGCCCTGCAATAGGCTTCCGCGCTCATCCCCGCCGAGGATATTTTTGGCGGTGTGGCAGGCTCCGCAATGGGCCAGCCCCTCCACCAGATAAGCACCACGATTCCAGGCTTCGGATTTGCCGGCCACCGGCACAAACCGACCTTCGGTGAAATTCAGCGCGTTCCAAACCCCCATGCTGGCGCGGATATTGAACGGAAACGGCAATTGGTTGGTTTTGATCTCGTTGCTCGCCGGCGGCAGCGTGTTGAGCCATGCGTGTATTGCCAACACATCGGCATCCGTCACTTTGGTGAAATACGGATAGGGAAATGCTGGATAGAAATGCCCATCCGGTTCCACGCCGGTGTGCAGATCACCCAGGAATTGTGCGTCAGACATTCCCCCAATGCCGGTTTTCATGTCCGGAGTGATGTTGGGCGTGATCAGCGTGCCGAACGGCGTTTGAATCGGCAGACCACCGGCAAATGGCGCTCCTCCGGGGGCGGTGTGGCAGGCAGCGCAATCCCCCACGATGGCCAAATATCGGCCCCGTTCAACCTGCGCGGGATCAGCTGCCAGACACGCGACCGGGGCGAGCAACAAGGCTGCGGCGGCAATCCGGGCGGCAAATTGCGTGCTCATGCTGGCACCAACGGGCCGGGAGATTTCAGGTATTTCGTCTTGATCGCATCCGCCGCCCAATAGGCAAGCGCGCCCACAGTGCCGGTTGGGTTGTAGCCTGCGTTTTGCGGGAATGCGGTGGCACCCATCACGAATAGATTTGGCACGTCCCAGCTTTGCAGATAGCGGTTGAGCGCACTGGTTTTCGGGTCTGCCCCCATCACCGCCCCACCGCATAGATGGGTGGTTTGATAGGGTGTGATTGAATAAGGCCCGGTGCGCGGATGCTTCACCACCTGACGCGGCCCCATCTTTTGCACAATCTCGCCCAGCCGGTCGGTCAAGAACGCCGACATTTTC
>CAIZGT010000378.1 GCA_903932545.1 uncultured Rhodospirillales bacterium | reverse complement strand
GGCTGGTCATGCAGCTTCTCCCTTGAGTGAGGATTGGGCGAACAGGCGGTCTAGTTCGCGATAGGATGGGGCTTTGGCGGCGAGCACGCGGCCGTCGCGGATCACCACGCGGTCGCTTTGCGGGCGGGAGAGCAATTCGGAGTAATCGCGCGCGGAGAACACCACGAGATTGGCGGCGTCACCGACGCGGATGCGCCCGGCTGGGAGTTTCATCACATCGGCCGGATTGGCGGTGATGGCGGCGGGCCAGGAGCCGACCGGCATGTCGAGATGGCCGATGCGCACCGCCTCGCGGAATACTTCGGCCAAATCAAGGTCACCGTAGCCGTAGAACGGGTCGCGGGTGTTGTCAGACGCGACGACGACATTCACCCCAGCGGCGCGGAGTTCGTGCACCAAAGTGATGCCGCGCCACGTGGGCGTGCCGGGTTTGCGGCCTTGCAAGTAGAGATTGACCATTGGCAGGCTGACGACGTTCATGCCGGCGGCGGCGACTTTGGCGATGACTTCGCGGGCATAGGCAGGGTCTTGCACGGCCAGGGAGCAGCAATGCCCGGCGGTGACGCGGCCTTGCCAGCCGCGCTTGATGGTTTCCTCAGCGATGAGGGAGAGCGTGCGCGCTTGCGGATCGCCGCATTCATCGACATGCAGATCGACATCAAGATTGCGATCCACCGCGAGATCAAACACGCGTTTGATCAGTGCGGGGGCATCTGGTTGCAACGCGCCGGAGCCGCCGATGAGGCCGCCGAAGGAGGCCACGACATCGGCCATGCGCTCGACGAAATCGGTGCTGTAGGCGTCAAGCTGCACCAAAGCGACGGCCTGGAGGGTGATTTTGTCCGCCCATTTGGCGCGCATGTCGGCAAACACCGGCCAGGAAATGTCGAGTTGGTTGCCCAGGCTGTCGATATGGGTGCGGATGGCGACAGTGCCGTGGGCGTAAGCGGCGCGCAGCGAGAAATCCATCCGTGTGGCCACATCTTGCGCCGACCAATTGGCAGAGCGATCCGCCATCACCGCTTGGACGGCGGAGAGATGGGTGCCGTCGGCGTTCTTGGCGCGGGGCCAAGTGTGGCCCTTGTCGAGATGGGTGTGCAGATCAACGAAGCCGGGAAAGATCATCGCGTGATCGAGATCGACCACCGGCGCTTCGACGCTGAGATGCGGCCCGATGGCGGCAATTTTGCCGTTCGAGAGGTGGATATCGCAGGTGACGAGTTCGGCGGTGCTGTCCGCCAACACGCAGCCCGGCAATGTGGCGCGGCGGAGCAGCATGTCTCCGGTTGTGGGGAAATCAGACATAGACATTCGTGACCTCCGCCTCGTCATGCTTTTTGAGCAATTCGAGCAAGCGGCGGCGCATAATCATGCCGGGGCGGTCGGACGGCATGTGCTGCTCAATGCGGCGGCTTACATCGAGGATGGCATCGGGGGAGGTGGATTCCAGCACGTCGCGATCTTCGTCGATGATCGCTTTGTCCCATTCGATGAGCTTCTCGGTGGGGCAATCGGCCTCGGTGTCGTTGCGGTAGAGCAGTTGGACGAGTTGGATGCGGTTGTCATCAATTGGGGTGGCGGAATTGATGATGATGTGGCGGATGCCGGAGGGGTATTCCATGTCCAGCCTGCGCGCGAAGGGCAGATACCAGTGATTGCGCATCCGCCGCTCGGTCATCGGCTCGGTGGTGCCGGTGACTTGATGGGCGATGGGCGGGTTGAGGATGTCGATCACAGTGGTGGCGAAGAAGCCGTATTCGGTTTCTTCGATCTCGTATTTCTTCGGCTTGGGCGCGTTGATGTTGCCGAATGTGGCTTTGTGGACGAACGAGAAATGCGCGTTGTCGAACGAATTCTCCATCAGGCGCAGCGGCGCGCAGTTCCACACGTCGTAGAATTGGAAAATTCGGCGGTAATTCGGGTCGCTGTCTTCGGGAACGTCGGGTATCGGTGACAGCGGCTCATCAAGCGCCACCCAGGCGTAGCCGTAGCGCGCTTCGCAGAAATAGGATTCGACGTTGTGTTTGGGCAGCACGCTGTCGGCAGCGAATTGTGGGATGCGCACGAGGGCGCCGGTGCGGTCATAGGTCCAGCCGTGATAGCCGCAGACAATGTTGCCGTTGTCCATCCAGCCTTTGGAGAGCTTGGCGGTGCGGTGACAGCAGCGATCGGCCATTGCGGCGGGTTTGCCCTCGGCGTCGAGGAATAACACGATGTCTTCACCCATCAGGCGGAACGGCTTGGGACCATCGGCCAGCGCATCAAGCCGGATGGTGGCATACCAGAATTTGCGCAGGGTTTTTTGCTTGGTGGTGAGCATGGGGCGTTCCGTGTGGTGATTAACGCTCGGCTTCCATCGCACTTTCGTGCCAATGGCCGAGCAGGATTTGTTGCAACTTCACCATGGCGGCGAACAGCAGCACGCCGGTGAGGGTGATGAGGAAGAGGGCGGCAAACATTTGCGGGATATCGAGTTGAAAACTCGCCTGCATGATCTGATACGCAAGCCCGGCCGAGGTGCCGCCAGTGCCTGCAATGAACTCGGCCACAACAGCGCCGACAAGGGAGAGGCCAGAAGAGATGCGCAGCCCGGCCAGAAAGAATGGCAGCGCGCCGGGAATGCGCAGCCGCCAAAGCGTGGCCCACCTGCCCGCTTTGTTCATGCGAAAATAGGCGGCCAAGCCAGGGTCCACACTGCGCAGGCCGATGGTGGTGTTAGAGATGATCGGGAAAATCGCAATCACGGTGGCGCAGAGCGTGAGAGCGGTTGTGGTGTCTTTCACCAGGATGATGATCAACGGTGCGACGGCGGCGATGGGGGTTACTTGCAACAGCACGGCGTAGGGCAACAAGCTGAGTTCGATCAGCTTGCTTTGGACGAACATGAACGCAATCGCGGTGCCGATGGTGACGGACAGGCCGAATGCCAGGAAGGTGACGTAGAGCGTGCTCCACAACGAGCCGAACAAAGGCCGCCAATTGGTGGCGAGGCTGTCGGCGATGTCGGTGGGTTTGGGGAAGAGATAGCGCGGCACTTCAAACGCGGTGCAGGCCCATTGCCAGGTTATCACGATGATCACACCCACGGCGAGCGGGGCCATAACTTTGCCAAACCAAGGGCGCTGGGCGAGCGGCGTCATGGCTTGAGGCTCGCCAGCGAAGCGTCAGACAGCAGCGCGGACAATTCGCGGCACATATCGCCAAAACGGTCGGAGCGGCGGAAATTGTCGTTGCGGGGCATGGGTTCGTCCACGATGTATTCGGCGAAGATGCGGCCTGGATTGGCGGCCATGACGATGATGCGGGTGGAGAGGAAAATCGCCTCGTAGATCGAATGCGTGACGAACACGTTCGTCAGATTGCGCTCGAAGCAAAGATTGACGAGGTCTTCATCGAGCTTGTTGCGGGTGAATTCATCAAGTGCGCCGAAAGGCTCGTCCATCAGCAGCAGATCGGGGTTGGTGACCAAGGCGCGGGCGATGGAGACGCGCATGCGCATGCCACCGGAGAGCTGGCGTGGGTAGCGTTTGGCGGCTTGCGTGAGACCGACATGGGCGAGTGCCGCCTCGGCGCGCTGCCTCGCCTCGGCCTTTGGCATGCCTGCGAGGTCGAGCGGCAGGCGGACATTGGCATCGACTTTCGACCATGGCATCAGGGTTGGGTCTTGAAAGACAAAGGCGAGCTGGCGGCCGATGGTGCCGACTTTGCTGAAATCACCCCGCCACCAGAGCATTTTGCCGTCGGTGGGCTCGATCAGGTTGGCAATGAGTTTCAGCAGCGTGGATTTGCCACAGCCGGACGGGCCGATGAGGGAAATGAATTCGCCGGGGCGGATGCTGAGCTGGATAGGGTCCAGCCCGCGCACACCATTGGCGAAAATCTTCTCAGCGGAGAGGATTTCCACCACGGGGGTTCTGCTGATGGTGGTTGCAGTCTGGTCGAGCATGTCGATCATTCCGAATACTCAGGCGTCATTGCATCTAGAGATATTGTCAGTGCGAGGCGTGAGACGACGAAGCAACCCATCGGTCCATTGACGCGGTTCAATGGGTTGCTTCGACGTGCCGCGTCGCAATGACAAAACGCACGCAATAACGGTTAAAAACTCAGAGATATTTCAGCGTGAACGCCTTCTGCCAGGGTACATCCGGCTTCAGCAGGCTGGCATCGACCAAGAAGTCCCGGGTTTGTTTCCAGCGCGCTTCGGTCATGGAACCCACCGCCACACCACCTTTGTCGAGCACATGGTTCTTCACCATCCAATCAACCGAATAGGCGATCTGGGCATCGGGCATCTTTGGATTGTCGATCTTGATCAGCTTGTTGCCGGGGGCTGGGTCTTTCAGATAGCTCACCCAGCCTTCCATTGTCGCCTTGACGAAGGCCTTGGCGGCGGCGGGGTTGGCGTCGAGCCATTTGGTGGTGGAGACCAGCGTGGTGCCGTAGGGCGGGTAGCCGTAATCGCCAAACAGGAAGAAATTCGCGGGCTCTTTCATCTCGGCGGCCTCAAACGGCTCTGACGCCGGATAGCCCTGCATCGACAGTTTTTTGTCCACCAAGAACGGTTGCAGATTGAAGGTGTCCACTCCGGCCATGTCGTCGGTGTAGCCGTATTTCTGCTTCAGCCATGGCCAGAACGTGGTGTGTGACGAGCTGGCGATCAAAACCTTGCGGCCCTTCAGCTCCGCCAGTGATTTGATATCGGCATGCGTCATGATGCCTTGCAAATCGAACTGGAAGCAGGCGGCGATGGTGGTGATGGGCAGGCCTTGGGCGATGCCGTTCAACACCTGAATGTCGTAGCCGACGATGATGTCTGCCGCACCGCCGGTGAGCAGTTGCATGCCGTTGATCTGTGGACCACCCATTTTGATCGTGACGTCCAGACCGGCCTTTTCATACAGGCCAAGCGCCTTGGCCTGATAAAACCCGCCATGTTCGGCTTCCGCGAACCAGCTGGTGAGAAAGGTGATTTTGGTCATCCCGGCGGCCTTTGCAGGGCGCGGGAGGGCAGCCATCGCGGAGGCTCCGGCCAGCCCGGTCAATGCCGTGCGGCGGGTTAAAGCGGAATTGGACATAAGCTCACCGATCTCCATATCAAAAAAGAGCGTGGAGCCGTGGGAAAGACTGGCGGAGTGTGACGGGTGAGATACCCCACTTCTGCATCACAGTATTGCAACGATAGGAGAGCGTGCGAGATTATGGAAGCATCAAATTGCTTCCCATGTGTTGCGCGAAAGGCATCCATTGCTGCACGCCAGAATGCTGAACTATCTTGACGAGGTGGCGCGTGCGGGCACGATCCGGCGCGCGGCCGAGCGGTTGGGCATCGCGGCGTCGTCGATCAACCGACAGATTATTGCGCTGGAAGACGCGCTCGGCACGCCGTTGTTCGAGCGCCTGCCACGGCAGATGCGCCTGACTGCGGCAGGCGAGTTGGTGATCGCCCATATCAGGCAAACTTTGCGCGGCTATGACATTGTGCAGACTCAGCTTGCGGATTTGCAGGGGCGGCGCTCCGGCTTGGTGCGGCTGGCGACGATGGGCGGGATTGCCACATCGCTACTGCCCGCCGTGGTGACCTGGATGCGGGAGCGTCATCCGCTGGTGAAGCTGACGATCCAGGTGCTGCCGCGCGACGCCATCATCGCCGCCGTGCTCAGTGGCGACGCGGACCTTGGCTTGGCTTATCAACTGCCGCCCGACCCCAAGCTGCGCACCCTGGCGCGCGCCGGGTTGCGACTGGGCGCGGTGGTGGCACCGGGCCATCCACTGGCCTCTAAACGCGGCGTGTCGCTGGGCGATTGTGCGGGCTATCCGATGATCATCCCCGACCGCAGCGTGACATTGGGCGCGCTGATGGCGCAGGCGCTGGAGCGTTCGGCGGTGGCGGTGGACACGGTGATTGAGACCAATGCCATTGAATTGCTCAAAGCCGCAGTGCTGACCGGCAATGCGGTGAGTTTTCTGAATGAAATGGATGTGCAGCGCGAAGTGCGCGCTGGCACGCTGGAGTTTCTGCCACTGCCAGAAGGCCAAGTGCCGCGCCAGGAACTGCGGCTGATCCAGCGGGTGCGCGGTGGGCTGGATGCGGCACAGAGCGTGCTGGCCGAGCATCTGCGCGAGGTTGTGCAAGGGCTGGAAAGTTGACTGATCAGATTCAATATGCGATTTAGAAGCCGGGTCAATCAGGTGATTTTCTGCAAAAAATATTTAAATCGAGATCATTATTTTAATGCGATCACTGATTATTATTGAAACACTAAAGTATCCACCAAGGTTGAACGGCCGTTCCGTTAGAACAAAACTGTTTATTGATGCGATTTCGACATTATTTGACCAAGTTGATTTTTTGCTGTTTGCGCCACCCGAGGCCGCGCAGCAGCCGGTTGATAACAATGCGGTGAAAGACATTTGGGGCGTGTCCGGCACGCTGACGCTGGTGCCGATGCGCATGGTGCCGTTCAATTTTCACCAACATTATATCGCCGGTTTGCTCTCGGCCGAACAAGAAACCAGCTTTGCGCCGTTTTGCGGCCCGGACCAGATTGCGGCGGTGAAAGCGGCGCTGGCCACCAAACCTGACTTGGTGTTCGTGGTGCAGACGCGCACCATGGCCGCGGTTCTAGCGGCAGGTTGGAGCGGCAAGCTGCTGTTGGACATGGACGATATTCTGCATCGGGTGAAATGGCGCACCGCCATGGCCAAGCCGCTGCAACGCTGGCGGGCGCTGAAATTGCTGCATCTTCCGGCCCTGATCGCGACCGAGATCCGTGCTTGTTTGACGTCCTCCGCGATTGCCGTGTGTTCAACGCCTGATCGCGCGCGGATTGCTATGATGGGGGCCGGGCGGCGGGCCGTCGCAATTCCCAACGCGATCAAAGCGCCGGCGAACGTGCCGAGTTTGCCTGCCGATCTGACGGTGATGTATATTGGGGACTTGCTGTATGAGCCCAATCGCGTCGCAGCCAAGCGCCTGATCACGCGGGTATGGCCGTTGATCCGGGCGCGCCATCCGACGGCGCGGTTGTTGATTGCTGGCCAAGGTGGCGAGACCATCATTCAGAATTATGCGCCTGAAAACGGCGTTGAAATTCTGGGGTTTGTGGATGATTTGGCGGCGCTTTACGCGGCCACCACCGTAATCTGTTGCCCGCTGACCATCGGCGGTGGCACCCGGGTGAAACTCATTGAGGCGGCTTCCTATGGCCGCGCAATAGTCTCAACGCGCATCGGTGCTGAGGGGTTGTTGTTTGCGGACGGCACCGAAATTGTGTTGCGCGATACCGACGAAGATCTTGCAGATGCATGCTCTGAATTGCTGTCAGATCCTGATCGCTGCCGCACGCTTGGTGATGCGGCCAGAGCGCGGATGCTGGCCGCTTATGATGCAGGCGCGGTGGAGCGGCAGATTGTTGAGGT
>CAIZGT010000377.1 GCA_903932545.1 uncultured Rhodospirillales bacterium | reverse complement strand
CGAAGACACTCTTTCCCTACACGACGTCTTCCGATCTCCCTGTTCGCGGAATTCGAGCACACTCACCGCACCATGGCGCTTGGACAATTTCGCCCCATCCGCACCATGGATCAGCGGAATATGCGCGAATTTCGGCAATTACCAGCCATTGGCGCGATAAACCATAATCTGGCGGAACGTGTTGGTCAGATGGTCGTCGCCGCGAATGACATGGGTGATGCCCATATCGTGGTCATCCACCACCACCGCATGCAGATAGGTCGGCGTGCCGTCTGAGCGCAGGATGATCATGTCATCGAGCTCGATATTGCCGACCTTGACCTCGCCCTGCACCAAATCCTGCACAATCGTCTCCCCCTCACGCGGGGCGCGGATGCGGATCACGGGTTTGATGTCGGCCGGCGCTTCAGCCGGATCACGATCACGCCAAGGGCTCACCAAGCGGAACGGGCGCTTCTCGGCGGTGGCCTGGGCGCGCATCGCCGCAAGCTCCTCCGGCGACAAATAGCAACGATAGGCCTCGCCGCGCTGCAGCATTGCCAGTGCCACTTCGGTGTGGCGGGCTTGGCGCGTGGACTGGAACACCGGCACCTCATCCGGCGTGATACCGAGCCAGTCAAGGCCTTGCAGGATCATTTGCGTCGCCGCGTCGGTGGAGCGTTCGCGATCGGTGTCTTCCACCCGCAGCAGGAACTGACCGCCATGATGGCGCGCATAAAGGTAGTTGAACAACGCGGTGCGCGCGCCGCCGATGTGCAACATGCCGGTGGGTGACGGAGCAAAACGGGTGCGGACGGTCATAGCGGCTTATCTCTGATCAAAGTGCTGGCTACGTAGCACACCGAATGCAGACCTGGGCAGGCGGTCAGGCTAGCGTGGCACCTATGCACCAAGCAGACCTTCTCGCGCTATGGCATCGAGTCCGCGACCGGCTTGATGGCTTCATCGACGCCGAGCGTGGCCGCTTCGTGCTGTGGCTGCCCTTGGCGATGACAGCGGGTGCGGCTGTGTATTTGCTGCGCACCGCCGAGCCTCATCCGCTGATGGGTCCGGCTGCGTGTTTTCAATCGCTCTGGCTGTTCTGGCGATTTCGCCAACGACGGGTGATGAGCGCGATCTTTGCACTGCTCGCAGCAGCGGCTTTGGGCTTTATCGCAGGCCAAGCCGCGCGCTGGACCGCCGCACCGATGCCGGAACTGCCGCGCCGCGCGGCGATCATCGAAGGACGCGTGGCGGCGGTTGAGGCGCTGCCGGTCGGGCGACGCGTGATGATCAGCAACGCCGCGCTCGACACCGCCGCCCCGCTCAACCGAGATCTGCGCATCCGGCTGCGCAACAACGATGAAGCCGCGATCGGCACCGGCGACATCGTCCGCCTGCGCGCTCTGCTGCAACGCCCGTCGCCGCCAGCCTACCCTGGTGCGTGGGATCTCCAGCGTGATGCGTATTTCTCCGGTATCGCCGGCTACGGCACGGCGTTGGGGAAGGTCGAGGTGGTCACACCAGCCCCGCCCGGCAATTGGCAAAGCGGCGTGCAGAAACTGCGCGAACTGATCGCAGGCCGGATCACCGCAACACTTAGCGGCACCGAGGCTGCGATTGCCGCCACCTTGCTCACCGGCCAGACCGCATCGATCCCACCCGCCGACCGAGAAGCGTTTCGCGATTCGGGGCTCGCACATCTGCTCGCAATTGCCGGGCTGCATATCGGCATCGTGATGGGCCTCGTGTTCGGCGCGGTGCGTTGGACACTGGCGTTATCTGAACGCGCCGCATTGTTCTGGCGCTTGAAGGCGATTGCCGCTGTCGCAGCCCTGGCGGCGGGCGGCGTTTATCTGGTCCTCACTGGCGCCCATGTGCCGATCCAGCGCAGCTTCGCGATGGCATGCCTCGTCACGCTGGCGATTTTGATGGGCAGGCGGGCGGTGTCCTTGCGCGGCTTGGCGGTGGCGATGGCGGTGATTGTGCTGATCTCGCCCAACGTGGTGCTCGGCGTGTCGTTTCAGATGAGCTTCTCCGCCGTGCTCGCGCTGATCTCGGGCTATGCCGCCATCCGCCCGGCATTGTTCGCCTGGGGGCGCAACGGCGGCAAATGGCGGCATATCGCTGTGGAGGCGGCGATGCTCGCATTGTCCTCAGCGTTGGCAGGCACCGCGTCCACCCCCTACGGCGCGTATCATTTCGG
>CAIZGT010000376.1 GCA_903932545.1 uncultured Rhodospirillales bacterium | reverse complement strand
TAAATCTCCGACGTTGTGAGCCTGCACGTGCCGGAGACCAGCGAGACCGAGAATTTGATCGGTGAGCGCGAGCTCGCCCACATGAAGCCCAACGCGATTTTGATCAACAACGCACGCGGCACGGTGGTCGATATCGAAGCACTTGCGGTGGCGCTGCGTG
Organism: uncultured Rhodospirillales bacterium; assembly: GCA_903932545.1. Lineage (GTDB taxonomy): Bacteria > Pseudomonadota > Alphaproteobacteria > Acetobacterales > Acetobacteraceae > CAIQQQ01. Next base: position 3,602 of record CAIZGT010000376.1, on the reverse strand, counting down.
AGAAGCGCGTCGGTGGGGCTGCGATTGATGTGTTTCCGTATGAGCCGGGCTCGAACAATGAGCGATTCAACACGCCGTTGCAGAACCTGAAGAACGTGCTGCTCACCCCGCATATCGGTGGCTCCACCGCTGAGGCGCAGGCACGCATTGGTGAGGAAGTGGCGCGCAAATTGATCGACTATTCCGACGTTGGCACCACGGTGGGTGCGGTGAACTTCCCCGAAGTCCAACTGCCGAAAAACCCCACCGGCACGCGTTACATGCACGTGCATCGCAACGTGCCCGGCTTGCTGTTCCGCATCATCGACGTGTTCGCCAAGCGCGGCCACAACATCGCCTCGCAATATCTGCAAACCTCGGGCGACGTGGGTTACGTGGTTGTGGAAGCTGAAGGCCCGGCGGATGATGAGAGCGTGTTGGATGATCTGCGCAAGATCGACGGCACCATCCGCGCGCGCATCCTTTACTGAAAGACGCTTCATGAAAGACGCCTCATGAAAGACTGGGCACAGCAGGGCGAAAAGCTCGCCGCACCGGCCGTGCAGCGCAATCGGGACGCTATCCTCGACGTGCTGCGCCGTGTGCTGCCGAATTCTGGCACGGTGCTGGAAGTGGCGAGTGGCAGTGGCGAGCATGCGCGCTATTTCGCGCTGTCACTGCCCAATCTGGTGTTCCAACCGTCTGACCCCGGCGAAGACTATCGCGCCAGCATCGATTCGTGGGGCCACGGCGTGCCGAACATCCGCCGCGCCTTGGCGCTCGACGCGAGTGCCGATTGGCCCGCAACCGAGGCGGCGGCAGTGCTCTGCATCAACATGATCCACATCGCCCCTTGGGAGGCGACGATTGGGTTGATACGAGGTGCTGCCAAGCTAGGTGCAATGTTAATCACCTATGGCCCGTATCGCGTTGGTGGGGCGCACACTGCGCCAAGCAACGAAGCCTTCGATGCGGATTTGAAGTCTCGCAATCCACTTTGGGGCGTGCGGGATCTGGAAGCGGTGAGCGAATTGACCGCAGAGGCTGGATTTTTAGCGCCTGAAGTGGTGCAAATGCCGTCGAACAACCTCATGCTGGTGTTTCACAGAATTTCGTAGGGCGGGTTCATAACCCGCCAAGTGACGCAAAGGCGGGTCGTGGACCCGTTCTACGGGGAGAGCAACGATGAAGATCACACGCCGCGCGGCACTTGCCGCCGCTCTAGCCACCCCCTTCATCCGCCCTGCCAGTGCCGCTGCTGAACTCCGCCTCGGCCTGCTGCACACACTCTCGCCAGCCCCAATCTATATGGCCCAAGCACGCGATTATTTCGCGGCTTCCGGGACCCCGGTGAAATTCGTGTTCTTCGACGCCGCACAGCCCATCGCCGCCGCAGCGGTGGCCGGTGATATCGATATTGGCATCACTGCCCTCACCGGCGGCTTCTTCAGCCTCGCCGGACGCGGCACGCTCAAGGTGATCGGCGGCGGATTGCATGAGCAGAAAGGGTTTGAACTCACCGCCATCGTGGCCTCCAACGCCGCTTATGCGCAGGGGCTGACCAATGTGGGCAAACTCGCCGGGCACAGCTTCGGCATCACCCAATATGGCTCGTCATTCCACTACATGGTGGGGCGGATTGCCGAACGCGGCGGGATCGATATCCGCACCATCACGCTGCGCCCGCTGCAACAGGTGGGCAACATGATCGCTGCCGTGCAATCCGGGCAGGTGGATGCGACGATGATGGTCGCCTCGCAGGCGCGTCCACTTGCCGAGAACGGGCAGGCGAAGATCATCGGCTGGGTCGGCGATTACGTGCCGTATCAGATCACCGCGCTGTTTGCGCCGAAAGGAAGCATCGAGACCCGCGCGGCCGAATTGCACAATTTCTGCGCCGCCTATAAGCAGGGCATCGCCGATTACCGCGCCGCCTTCCTGCTGCCCAACCCCGCCCCTGGCCTCACCGACGCGGCAATTGCCGATATCCGCAAATCCATCTTCGCGTCTGACCCCGATGGTGCGCGCAAAATCCGTGCGGGCATCGGCTGGTATGACGCAAACGGCGCGCTGGATGTGGCCGATGTCGGCAATCAGTTGGAATGGTTCCAGACACAGAACATGGTCAAAGGCGATATCGACGCCCGCGCGATCATCGACACCAGCTTCCTGCCAACGCGATGACCTCCGGCGTCGCGCTGCATCTGCACAACGTCAGCCACGCCTATCGCGGTTTGACGGTGCTGGACGGCGTTGAACTTGATATCCCAGCCGGTGAAGTCACGGTGCTGGTCGGCCCGTCCGGCTGCGGCAAATCAACCCTGCTCGGCATCCTCGGCGGACTGATCGCCCCTAGCGCCGGTGCGGTGACGCAGAGCGGCAAAACGGCTGCGGATTGCCTTAATCCGCTCACCTACGTGTTCCAGGATTTCGCCCTGCTACCCTGGCGGTCCGTGGCGGGCAACGTGTCGCTGGTGTTGGAAGACAGCGCCCTCAGCCGTGCCGCGCGGGAAGCGCGGGTGGCGGAGATGCTGGCACTCACCGGGCTTTCCGACTTCGCCCAAGCATGGCCGCGCCAACTCTCCGGCGGCATGCGCCAGCGCGTGGGAATTGCCCGCGCGCTGGCCGTGCGCCCCGCCGTGCTGCTGATGGACGAGCCACTCTCAGCACTCGACGCGCAAACCCGCGATTTGTTGCTGGATGAATTCGCCAGTCTCATCGCGCGCAGCGGTGTCACCACGGTTTACGTCACTCACAACCTCGCCGAAGCCACCCGTCTCGGCCATCGCATCGTCGTGCTCGGTCGCCGTCCGGGGCGGATTCGGCGCGTGATCGAGATCACCACGCCGTTGGCCGAACGCCGCAGCGATGATCCGGCTCTGCGCGCGATTGAGGCGGAACTCTGGAACCTGCTGCGTGATGACGCCGCGCAAGCCGCGCAGGAATTGGCTGAGAATGTCTGAGCACAACGTGCCTTTCCGTGGCGGCGGCTATGCCTCCGAGACCGTCGGCTGGGCGTCGGTGGCCACACTGATCCTGACAATCGTGTTGTGGCAGATTGCCGCCTCACTCGGCTGGGTTTCCACCCAATTCGCCTCCTCGCCCGCCGCGATCATCACCGAATTGCAAAACCTGATCGCCAGCGGCGAACTCTGGGGCCACCTCGCCGCCTCGCTGCAACGCCTCGCAATTGGTTGGGGAATTGGCACGATCACCGGGCTGGTGATGGGCTTCGCGCTCGGCCTGTTCACCCTGGCGCGCTCACCGGGGCTGGCGCTGGTCTCGGCCCTGTTCCCAATACCGAAAATCGCGCTGGTCCCGCTGTTCATCATCTGGTTCGGCATCGGCGAGGGCTCGAAGATTGTCACGCTGGCGTTCGGCGTGTTTTTCCCCACCGTGATCAACACACTGGCCGGGGTGGACAGCGTACCGCGCGGCTTGATCCGCATGGCGCAGAGTTTCGGGGTGAAGCCATGGTCGATCATCACCAAAATCGTGCTGCCCGGCGCGCTGCCCGCCATTCTATCCGGCTTCCGCATCACCACCGCCACCGCCGTGGTCCTGCTGGTGGCAGCCGAGATGATTGGGGCCGAACGCGGCATCGGCGCGTTCGTGCTGCAGGC
>CAIZGT010000375.1 GCA_903932545.1 uncultured Rhodospirillales bacterium | reverse complement strand
GAGCTGTTGCAGCAAGGCCACGCCGCTCATGCCGGGCAGCCCAGCATCGAGCAGCAGACAAGCGGCACGATCGGCCGCATTCGACGCCAGCATATCCTCGGCGCTGCCGTAGCCTTCCGCGCGGAAGCCCGCTTCTTCCAGCATGCTGACAAAATCGGCCTGCATGATCGGTTCATCGTCCACGACAACAACAAGATTGCGCGCAGCAATGTTGGGCGACAAAATAGACGTTTGCATTTTATTTGGCATCGCATCTACCTTTCGGTATTTTTGATATCGTATCTTACGGTTGTGAATTATTCACGACTCTGCAAAAATAAAATTATCGTTGAATAGCCCATATACGATTTACAGAAAGCCCGAAAGCCCTAGACGCTGGTCGGCTTAGCCGCCTATTTATTTCGGGTTCGATCAGTGGCTTGTTTCCAATATATTCTAAGCTGTCGGGTGTGTTCGCGTGAGCAAACGCACCACTCACAAACCGGGGTTACGACGATGCGTTTCCCTCGGGAACGCATCCTACGAATCGCCGTTCTTGCGTCATGGCAGGCGAAGCGCAGAAATGACGCGGTTGGGTATTTTTTCCTTGAAAGCCACCCGGTGTCTGTGGCGTATAATGGCGGATGGACCAAGCCCCCGCCCCTTCCCCCATTGAGACCGCCGCCGCCACGCTGCGCGGGATTTGGGCTGCGATGTTGCGGCAGTTTGGGCTGTTCGGCGTTGAACCCGCACGCCAGATGGTGACGGCGAATTGGTTTAGCGCGAAGTTCCACGCATTCGGCGCGCTGCTTGCGCGCTACCGCGCGGGCAAATTGCGGCATCGTACCGCGCTGCACAAGGTGCCAAGCGGCCGCACGATCATCCACCCGCCTGCCATACGGATGCCGCGCAAATTTGCGTGGTTGGTGCTGACCGGAAAGCACCACGCCGCATGTTATGGCGAGCAATTGCAGTATCTGCTTTCGGAGCCGGAGATGGCGGAGTTGCTGGAGATGTCTGCGCAGGCCAGACGGATTCTGCGGCCGATGTTGCGGGCGCTGGCGGTGCAATTGCCTTGGGTGGTGGACAAGCCCCCGACCGAACGCGGCAAAACGCGCCAGCGCAGATGCAAGCCGCGCCCAGAACCGTTCCGGATTGCACTGCCCAGGGGTGTGCTGAGCGCCGCGCGGCGGGACAAAGCCTTGGAAAAGGCATTAACGGCGAAGCGTCAACTGGTTTTGGAAATGGCCCAAATGCGTATGCGCTGATGCACGCCGTCATTGTTCCGGTTAGTTATCAAATACGGCACGTATTGTGCGGGGTGGCCGCAGCCTATGCCTTCCGCAGTGCCACCCACGCCGCCACCAGCATCAATGTCATGCCGATTGCGTCCACCGGGTGCAGGGCTTCACCAGACAGCACCAGCCCTTCAAACACGGCGATGATCGGAGAGATGAAGGCGAAGCTGCCGGCTTTGCTGGCCCCCCAATCACGCACCAGGATCATGAAAATGGTGGACGCGCCGAGGGATGCCGGAATGAGCAAAAAGAACCAGGAACTCCAGGCGATCCAGCCCCAATCCAGCTGCAGCGATGCGAGCGCACCGGGCTCGAAGATCAGCGAGATCGGAATGAGTTGCAGCCCGCCGAACAGGTTGATCATCCCGGCCAACAGATGCGGGTTCATGCTGGCGGTGTAAGGCCGCGCCATCACCGAGCCGCCGCAATAGGCGAGGGTTCCGAAGACAATGCACAACGCGCCGAACAGCGCCATCCCGTCGAGGCGGCCGGACATCGCAGCAGGCCCGAACAGCACCAAGATGCCAACCACCCCCAGCAGCATCGCGATGATCACGCGGCGGTTGATCCGCTCCTGCCCGTTCAGCAGCGCAAAGCCGAGCAAAGCGAGCGGGGTGAGGGCGCAGTTGATCACCGCCCCCAAACCACTGCCCACATAACGCAACCCATAGAGCATGAACAATTGATTGGCCGAATTGATCAGCACCGAGATGACCAGCACCTGCTTCACCGCGTGCCACGGGATGTTCAGCCGACCCTGGGTGAAGCCGATGGCGGCGAGTTGGATGATCCCGGCCGTCGTCCAGCGCAGGCCCGAGAACATGGCGGGTGGCACATGCGCGGTGCCCTGTTTCATCGTGATCCAAGTGGTGCCCCAGACGAAGCAGAGCAGCGCAAACATCAGGCGCTGTTTTGCAATCGTGCTCACGCGCGCGCGGCGTGGATGAATTGGCGGATCAGTGCGGGCGATTTCAAGCCGGGCGCGGATTCGACGCCGGAGGAGACATCCACCACCGGGGCATGGGTGATGCGGAGGGCATCGGCGACGTTGGTGGGATTGAGGCCACCGGCCAGCACCCAGTCGAAGCCAGGCTGCCAATCTTGGAGGATCGACCAGTCAAAGGCGCGCGCGTTGCCACCTGGGCGGGTGGCATCTTTTGGTGGTTTGGCTTCGATCAGCACTGCGTCCACGCCGTGGGTGTCCGCAGGCAATTCCGCCTGGGTGGCCACCCCCATCGCGCGCCAAACCGGCAAGCCGGTGCGGGCGCGGAGTTCAGCGGCGCGTTCCGGGTTGGTGTAGATTTGCAGGATGTCGGGGTGAAGGGCGGCAATCACTGCGTCCACCGCCGCATCGGAGGGGTCCACGAACGCCCACTTGTCCGTGCTGTCGAACCAGGTCACCGCCCGCAGCCGCGGCAGCTCGTCGCACACCTGGAACAGCTCCTGGATCCAAGCCGTCCTGTGCGGCTC
>CAIZGT010000374.1 GCA_903932545.1 uncultured Rhodospirillales bacterium | reverse complement strand
TATGGATGGCGTCATCGAGCATCGGCTTGTAGGCGACGACGCGGCCCGGTTCGATGCCGCAAGAGGCTGAGATCACCGCGCGGGGGCGGGCGTCTTCGATGCGCTTGGCGAGTTCGGGGGCAGCAAACCCGCCGAACACCACGGAATGGATGGCACCGATGCGCGCACAGGCAAGCATGGCGATGGCGGCTTCGGGCACCATCGGCATGTAGATCACCACGCGATCACCCTTGGCGATCCCGCGTGCGAGCAACGCACCGGCGAGCTTGGCGGTGGCGGTGGTGAGTTCGGCGTAGGTGAGTTGGCGCTTGGTGTTGGTGACTGGGCTGTCCCAGATCAGTGCGGTTTTGTCGCCAAGACCTGCTGCAACTTGGCGGTCGAGCGCGTTGTTGCAGATGTTGATTTCACCACCGGCGAACCATTGGCCGAATGCGCCGAGGGTGGGGTCGAAGGCATTGTCCCAACGCTTGGTCCATTCAAGGGCGGACGCCGCCTGTTCCCACCAGGCATGCGGATGCTGCTGCCAATCGGCATAGGCGTCTGCGTAGTTTTGGGACATGGCGGCGGTCCTTCAATCGTTGGCGGCGTGAAGACGGCGGATTGTGGACCCGCCCTACGCTTGCGGCATTGCCTCGGGGACGATGGTGGTGATGATCGAGGCATCGAGGGCTTCGAAGCCTGCGAGGTCGATGGTGTCGTAGAGTTCGGCGCGGGTTTGCATGCGATCGACGAAGTTATGCGCCCCGCCGTCGCGGGCGATGGCGGCATACAGATCAGCCTGCGCCTTGTTCGCGACACGGATCGAGGTGACGGGCCAGATCACCATTTTGTAGCCCATGTCTTCGAATTCGGCGGCGGTGTAGAACGGGGTGCGGCCGAATTCGGTCATGTTGGCGAGCAGCGGCACGTGGCCGTAGCCGTCCGCTGTCATCCGCTTTTTGAACTCGCGGAACAGCACTTCGTTGTTCAGCGCCTCGGGGAAGATCGCATCAGCGCCGGCTTCGATGTAGAGCTTGGCGCGGGCGACAGCGCCGTCCATCCCCTCAGAGGCGGCGGCGTCGGTGCGGGCCATGATCACCAGATGGCGACGGGCCTTGCGGGCGGCGGCGACTTTGGCGGCCATATCATGCGCATCGGCGATTTTCTTGTCGTTCAGATGGCCGCATTTCTTCGGCAGCAACTGGTCTTCCAGATGCACCGCCGCAGCGCCTGCATCCTCGAACGCGCGCACCATGTGCATCACGTTGAGTGCCTCGCCATAACCGGTGTCGCCATCGACCAGTAGCGGCAGGCCAGAGGCGCGGGTGATCTGGCGGACGAAGAATGCCACTTCATCCACGGTGATGAGGCCCACATCGGGAATGCCCATCGAGGCGGTCATGGCCGCGCCCGAGAGATAAAGCGCTTCGAAGCCGACATTGCGGGCTTGGATCGAAGCCTGCCCGTTATGTGCGCCCGGCATCTTGAGAATGCCGGGGCGGGCAAGCAACGCGCGGAAGCGGTCGCCTGCGGGGATGTTGGAGAGTGTGTCGCCAACCAGGTAGGTCATGTGCTATTCCTTACCGCTGCGCCATTGGGACGAACGGCATATCGTCCGGGCCCATGTAGTTGGCCGCCGGGCGGATGATTTTGCCGTCTTTACGCTGCTCGATCACGTGAGCGGACCAGCCGGAGGTGCGCGAGATGACGAAGATGGGGGTGAACATTGAGGTTGGCACGCCCATCTGCTTGTAGGAGACGGCGGAGAACCAATCGAGGTTGGGGAACATCTTCTTGAGTTCCCACATCACACCCTCAAGCCGCTCGGCGACGTTAAACAGGTTCATGTCGCCATTCTCTGCCGAGAGGCGGTTCGCGACACCCTTGATCACCACGTTGCGCGGGTCAGAGACGGTATAGACCGGGTGGCCGAAGCCGATGACAACTTCCTTGTTCGCCACGCGGGCGCGGATATCGGCCTCGGCCTCATCGGGCGTTGCGTAACGCTGTTGGATTTCGAGAGCGACTTCGTTGGCCCCGCCATGCTTCGGCCCGCGCAATGCGCCGATGCCGCCGGTGATCGCCGAATAGATGTCGGACCCGGTGCCGGTGATGACGCGGCTGGTGAAGGTGGAGGCGTTGAATTCGTGCTCGGCGTAGAGGATGAGTGAGGTGTGCATGGCACGCACCCAGCTCTCACGCGGCTTTTCACCATGCAGCAGATGCAGGAAATGGCCGCCGATGCTGTCATCATCGGTTTCAACTTCGATGCGGCGGCCGTTGAACGCGAAGTGATACCAGTAGAGCAGCATCGAACCGAGCGAGGCCATCAGACGATCTGCGATGTCGCGCGCGCCGGGGTGGTTGTGGTCGTGGGCTTCGGGAATGGTACAGCCGAGGGCGGAGACGGCGGTGCGCATCACATCCATCGGGTGGGACGAGGCGGGCAGTGATTCCAGCACGATCTTGACCGTGTTCGGAATACCACGCATCGATTTCAGCTTGTTCTGATAGGCGCGCAACTCAGCCGCATTGGGCAGGCGCTCATGCACCAGCAGATAAGCGATTTCCTCGAACGTGCTGACATCGGCGAATTCTAGGATGTCGTAGCCGCGATAATGCAGATCGTTGCCGGTTTTGCCGACGGAGCAAAGCGCGGTGTTGCCCGCGACGACGCCGGACAGGGCGACGGATTTTTTCGGCTTCGGGCCGGTGGTGACGATTGTTTCGCTCATCGGATAGTCCCCCAATTTTGCAGTCGTAAGATGGGCAACCATATGGTTGCCCATCGTTCCGTTCGTCAGAAAATCCCTGGCTTGCCGAGTTCCAGAGCGCCAGCGGGGAGGGCGATGTTCAGCCCAATCAGCTCAGCCGCCGTAAGCGTCGGCAGGCGTTGTGCCACATCGAGGAAGCGCTCGATTTCTGCCGGTTCCAGAATGCCCTCGGTGAGGATTCGGAACTTGCGGATGTAGTTGGCGCGCTGCCATGGCGTGGCACCCAGCGTGTGGGCATTGGCAACAGCCAACTCGTCCGCGATGACAGTGCCATCGTTGAGCGTGATGATGATTTTGCCGCCGAATGCCTTCACGTTCGGATCAGACGAGTGGTAACTCGCGGTCCAGTTCTTGTCCTCGACGGTGCTGATCTTGTTCCACAGCGCCACGGTGTCCGCACGCTGGGCGCGTTCCGGGGCGTAGCTGCGAACATGGTGCCACTCGCCGTCCTGCAGGGCGACGGCGACGATATACATGATCGAGTGATCCAGCGTCTCACGCGAGGCGGTTGGGTCAAACTTCTGCGGATCGTTCGAGCCGGTGCCGATCACGTAATGGGTGTGATGCGAGGTCTCGATCAGGATGCTCGCCACATCGTCCCAATTCTTGATCTTGGTGCGCATGCGGAAGCTGAGGTCGATCAGAGCTTGGCTCTGGTATTCAGCCGAGTGTTCCTTGGTGAACGTGTCCAGAATGGCGCGCTTGCTCTCACCCGGTGCGGGCAGCGGCACCTGGTAATGCGCGGTTTTGCCGTCGAGCATCCAGGCGATGACGGAGTCTTCACCTTCATAGATTGGGCTCGGAGCGCCTTCGCCGCGCATCGAACGGTCAACCGCTTCGATGGCGAGCTTGCCGGCGTGTGACGGCGCGTACGCCTTCCACGACGAGATTTCACCCTTGCGGCTCTGGCGGGTGGCGGTGGTGACGTGCAGCGCCTGCTGGACAGACTGGTAAATCGTCTCGGTGTCCAGACCCAGCATGGTGCCGATGCCGGCGGCGGCGGACGGCCCGAGATGGGCGACGTGGTCAATTTTGTGAGCGTGCAGGCTGATCGCCTTCACGAGGTTGACCTGGAT
>CAIZGT010000373.1 GCA_903932545.1 uncultured Rhodospirillales bacterium | reverse complement strand
GAAGTCTCGCAGCGAAACGGGTGGCTGATTGCTCAGCCTCACGCCGTCTCGCATAACCTGAATCATCGGCTTATCAACGCTGTGGCGCGCAACGATGCGCCCGCCGAGATCAAGCGTGAAGCCGCGTTCGGTCTGGACGAGTTGCATGGCCCCTATCCCTGCGTAGGGCGATGATGGGTCGTCATGAAATCGCTTCCAGCACCATATCAACGCGCGCCGTTATGGATTGCGCCGGTGCCAGGATCGTCATGCCGTGGTCTTGAGAGTCGAGCATGTGGTTAAGCCCGTCATTGCGGTTCGAGACCGGCTCGACAGCAAAAAATGGGCGGCCGAGTGGGGTGTAGAACACTACATGGCGCAGCGGTTCGCTGCAGGTCATCCGCAATGCCGTGCCGCGATCCGGCCAAACGATGCGGGCGGTGCCGTCCCAACCCGAGAAGCAGTGATCGATCTCCACATCGTCCAGCGCGCGCTCGGCGTTGAAATCATATTCGGGCGGAACCGGGCCTTTGCCGGTCGGGATTTTCTCAGCATCGGGCAGCCACATGCTCTGCACTGCCAGTTGCACGCGCGTGCTGGCAGAGCGCCAAAAGAACGGGTGCAGGCCGAACGCGGCGGGAACCGGCTTCGTGTCACGGTTCTCGATTTTGAGCGTGATGCCGAGGCTGGTAGGGGTGAGATCGAAAATCTGCTCGGCATAGAACGCAAACGGCCAAAGATCACTCGGTTTATAATCCAACGTCATCGCATTGCCCGCGCCGTTCCACGGGCGCTGCCAAGCCGCCCCGTGGATCGCCCATTGTTGGATCAGCGGCGGCAGTTCGTAGGTAATGCCATCCCATGTGAAGCGACGGTTGGCGATCCGGTTGGAGAAGGGAAATAACGGATAACAGGCATGGGCGCGTGAGGTTGTGGCGGTGGGATCAGCCGCACGAAACATTGGCAACCCGACGATGGTCCAACTCACCACCGCCCCGCCCATCTCCGGCATCAGAACCAGTTCCGCATCGCCGCTGGTCATACGCATGGCGCGCAGACCTCCGCGACCGGTGCGGGACAAATTGTCATCGGCCTGGCCGCATTCGCGACGCGGTCCGCGTGCTCAGCCATCTAAGCTATCCCCCTCGGCCCTTCCCCGGCCGTTATGGGTAGAATTGACCCGCCGTGGATTTTCGTCAATTGGCGGTTAACAGATGTTCATCTGCTGTTCACCAATTCAGGCCTGCGAGGCTCTCCGGCGTGTCGAAATCGCGCAGGATTCCATCGGAGTCGATTACCAATTCAGCGACCAATTCGGCATGGCGACGCAGCAGCGCCCGCGCCCCCTGGTCACCGCTGAGTTGCATCATCTCGGGGATGAAACTGCGATCCCACAGCACTGGGTTGCCGAACTGGCCCTGATGGGTTGGCACCACAATGGAGCGGCCCTCATCGGGGTCATATGCAGCGATGATTCGGCGCAGCGTGTCTGCCGCCACCAGCGGCATGTCGCCGAGACAGACGAGCACGCCGGCCACATCATCCGGCAGCGCGGCCAGTCCGGCCTTGAGGCTCTCGGCCAAGCCTTCGGCGTGGCGGTGGGCGTTGACAAAGCGCAGATCACGCCCGACCAGGGCTGCACGGATCTCCGCCTCACGGTGGCCGGTGACAACGAGGATCGAGGCAATCCCGGCCGCACGCAAATGGTCCACCGTGTGCGCGATCATCGGTTTGCCCACAGCATCGGTGATCAGCAACTTGTGCTGAGCGCCCATCCGGCTGGAGGCACCGGCTGCGAGGACCAAGGCTGCCACATGTTTGGTGGCATGCGCCCGCGCACGCGGCAGAGGGCGGGCTTCGGTGTCTTTCAACAAGCCGCCAACGCCCATCGCGGTGATCTCGGCGCGCCCAACCGGGAGGCCAGCAAAGATGCGCGAGAGCACGAAATCAATGCCGTTCAGTTTCGGCGAGCGCGCACATCCGGGCAGCACGATGGCGTGGATCGCGCCAATCCGGCCCATGCAGATCAAATTGCCAGGATCAACCGGCATGCCGAAATGCGTGATCTCGCCGCCAGCGGCAACGATGGCGGCGGGGCCGATATCAGCGCGATCGACCGTGGCCGAAGCGGCGGCGATCAGCAGCAATTCCGCCCCTTCCGCGCTGAGCTGGGTTAAAGCTTCGGATATGCTGGCAGTGTCGTGCTGGCAGATGCGCGGGGGCAGCAGCGTGCCGCCAAGGTCGGTGATGCGGCTACGCGTGACATCGATTGTGCCGTCGATCACGCTTGGCTTCAGCGCGCCCATCTCGCTGAGAACCAGCCCGATTTTCAGGCTTTGGAAAGGATTGAGGGTGAAGATGCCGCTATTGGCGGCTGCCTCCACCGCGTTCTGCACCGCCTCCGCCACTGCGAACGGGATCACCTTGATGGTTGCCACCATGTCACCGGGTGCCACGATGGATGCATGGGGCAATGTGGCGATGGTCAGTGCCTCGTCGATTTGGTTGATCAGGTTGATAGCGCTCGCGTTGATGTGCATCAGCCCAGCCTTCTCAGCGATCAAATTCACTCGCCCGGTGCTGGCTGGGCTGCGGCGCAATCCTTGGGTGGTGAGCAAAGCGGCCACTCGGTCTGCACTGTCGTTCTCGGTGAGGTCGGTGGCGGCCAGTTTGGCGGCAAAAACGCGGGTGATCCCCGCGTCACGCAATCTCGTGATGGCGGCGGCGTCGAGCGTCGTGCCTTTCTTCAGCACCGCGCCACCCGCTCGGCGGGTGTGGGCGAGGATGGCCCCTTGCGCGTCTTCCAGCGGAAATTCCGCGAATTGCATCAGGCTTTCCCGAGCCTGCGGCGATAAACCACAAACTCGGCGAGGATGGAGAGCGCAATCTCCGGTGCCGTGACGGCGCCAATATCCAGCCCCACCGGCCCCTTGATGCGCGCAAGCGCCGCCTCGTCATGGCCAAGGGCTGCAAGCCGGGCGAGGCGGGCGGCATGGGTTTTTTTGCTGCCGAGCGAGCCGATATAGAATGCGTCAGATTT
>CAIZGT010000372.1 GCA_903932545.1 uncultured Rhodospirillales bacterium | reverse complement strand
TCGATCTATTTCACCATGGCGATCGCCTTCATTTCGCAGGCGCTGAACATTCCGCTGAGCCTGGCCGATTGGGGGTTCATTCTGCTGATCCTGCTGCTGACCTCCAAAGGGGCGGCGGCGATCACCGGCGGCGGGTTCATCACCCTTGCGGCCACCTTGGCCACACTGGGCGGCAAGTTGCCGGTCGCTTCCATCGTGTTGGTGTTTGCGGTCGATCGCTTTATGAGCGAGGCCCGCGCGATCACCAATCTGTTCGGCAACTCGGTGGCCACGATCTTTGTGTCCTACTGGGAAGGCACGCTGGACGTGGAGCGCGCCCGCAAGGTGCTTGCCGGTGAGCCGGTGCCGGAACTGGCAGACCCAGCATGACCAAAGCAATGCCGATGCACATCGAAGTGATCTCCGATGTCATCTGCCCGTGGTGCTTTATCGGCAAGCGCCATCTGGATTTTGCCTTGCGCGAATTGGCGGCGGATGGGTTGGCCTTCACCGTGGGCTGGCGTCCGTTCCAACTCAATCCGGACATGCCGCCAGGCGGCATCGACCGCAGCACCTACCGGGCAGCGAAGTTTGGCAGTCTGGAAAAGTCACGCGAACTCGATGCGGGTGTGGTCTCTGCCGGGCGGATGGTCGGCATTGATTTCAATTTTCCCCGTGTCGCGCGCACGCCGAACACGCTGGCGGCGCATCGGCTGATCTGGCTGGCGGGCAACACTGGCAAGCAAGGCGCGCTGAAAGAGGCGATCATGCGCGCCTATTTCCTCGACGGCCGCGATATTGGCGCATCTGACGTGCTGGCCGAATTGGCCGCGGAATACGGCGTGGACCCAGCGTTGCTAGATTCCGACCACGGGCTGGACATTGTCGCCGCCGCCGATCAAGCCGTGCGTCAGGCCGGGATCAGCGGTGTGCCGAGTTTTCTGATGAACGGCTATATGCTGTTCTCCGGTGCGTTGCCGTCTGATGCGATGGTGGTCAATCTGCGCCGCGCCCATGCGGTGCTGGCGGCGCGCGCCAACTCCGCAAGTGCCGCCTAAAAGCTGCGCGCAAGGGGTTGCCTCCAACGCTTGCTGGTCGCATTTTATCGCCCAATAAGCGGGGAGAGCGACGATGAAGTTTGCGAGCTACGTGGCCTTGGGTGCCGCCAGCTACGGCCTGTTGCAAGACAATGGCGATATCCTCGACCTTCCCAAATCATCGCCGGGCCTGCCCGCCGATCTGATCGGATTTATTGCAGCCGGTGAGTCGGCGCTTGACGCTGCGCGCGCGGCACAAGCGGCGATGCTCCCGGCGGCAATTCTGAAGGCGGATACAATCACCCTCACTGCGCCAATTCCGCGGCCTGCGAAAAACGTGTTCTGCGTCGGTCGCAACTATCGTGAACATGGGTTCGGCTCTTGTCAGGATTGCCTACACCGGTCCTGCGCAGTACTCCACCTTCACTGTAACACCCCCAATTGCTTTCACGCTGTTTCTTAAATCACTGATTTCCAATCATGTTT
>CAIZGT010000371.1 GCA_903932545.1 uncultured Rhodospirillales bacterium | reverse complement strand
GCAATTCGCAGGACAGATTGGCCGCCCCCGCACGCAGCGCCTCGGCCAGAGCGAGGCCATCGGCATGGCGGCCGTTCATTTTCCAATTGCCTGCGATCAGCTGCTGCATGGGTCAACTCCTCGATATCGGTTGCGCTCTAGCCCAACCTTGGCTTTGGTGGCAAACCACCTTCGCCCATAGCGTTTGCTGCGTGGGCATGGTGCATGAATTAGCGCGTGGGATACGACAATGCTGGGCCTTTTACGCCGCTTCCTCGACACCTGGGCCGCAAGAGCATTTTTCGTGGTGCTCGTCGCCTCGTTCGGCCTGTGGGGCGTGGCGGATGTGGTGCGCAATTTGGGCAGCGACTCCGCCCTGGCCATCGTGGGCGCCCGCCGCATTGAGTTGCCAGAACTACAAGATGCCTATCGCCGCCAACTGGCGCAGGTGACTCGGATGTTTGGCTCCGAAACCCCGCCAACCGCCGAGATCAAGAAGGCCGTGGCGGGGCAGGCGCTGGAGCGGCTGATCACCAACGCGGTTCTGGAAAACAAAGTCGCCGAATTGGGCCTCGTCGTGCCAGACGATGCGCTACGTCAGGCCGTGTTCGATATTCCCGCTTTCCGGGGCAATGACGGCAAATTCAACCGCGCCACATTTGAGCAATTGCTCCGCTCCAACAACCTGACCGAGCCGCGCTTCCTCGCATTGATGCGCTCTGACCTGGGCACACGGCAACTGGTGGAAGCCCTGCGCGCAAGTGCGGCATCACCGGATGTGTTAACCAAGATCGTGTATGAATTCTCCCACGAGCAACGCGCAGCCAACGGCGTGGAACTGCCGTTTGCTGCCGCGAAAAATGTGGCAGCCCCAACCGAGGCGCAGCTTCAGCGTTACTATGAAAACAACCAGCCCCGGTATCAGTCGCCGGAATATCGCCGTATCCGCGCTGTGATCTTGTCGCCAGAGACGCTGTCGAGCGAGATTCAAATCAGCGAAGACGACATCAAAGCCGCCTATGAAGCCCGTAAGGCTGAATTCAATTTGCCCGAACGCCGCAGCGTTGAGGTGATCGTGGCACAGGATGAAGCCACCGCGCAAAAACTCGCAACCGCTTGGCAGGGCGGCGCGGACTGGGCGACCATCCAAAAGCAGGCCGAAGCCGCCGGCGCGTCCGGCGTGGAACTCAGCAACGCAACCGACGTAGAGTTCCCTGCGCCCGAACTCGGCCGCGCGGTGTTTGCCGCCGCACTCGGCACCGTGCCAGCGCCGGTAAAGTCTGCGCTGGGATGGCAAGTGTTGAAGGTGACCAACATCACCGCCGGCACCACCCGCAGCCTCGAGTCGGTGCGTGCCGAGATCCGCAGCAAATTGCTGTCCGACAAGGCGACCGACATTCTGTATGCACGCGCCAACAAAATCGAAGATGCGCTCGCAGCCGGCACCGCGCTTGAAAACCTTCCAGGCGATCTGGGCGTGGCCGCGGTGTCAGGCACGCTTGATGCCCAAGGCAACACCGTAGAAGGCCAGCCCGCCCCAATTCCCGGCCCGCCAGAACTCCGCCCCGCGCTGATCAAGGCGGTGTTTGACGCCAAGCAGGGCGATGTGGCGCATCTCGTCCAAGCCCCGAACGCGAAAGATGGCGCGCAATCCTTCTACGCGTTTGAAATCGCCGACATCACCGCCCCCGCCACCAAGAGCTTCGATCAGGTGAGTGCCATGGTGCGCGCTGATTGGACACAAGAAGCGATGCGCCATGCCCAGGAAGAAATTGCCGCCCGCATCCTCGCCGCCGTGAAGGATGGCAAGCCACTCGCCGCCGTTGCACGCGAGAACGGCGCACTCGCCCGTCCGCTGCCGCCAACCACCCGCCAGACCCCTGCCGAGGGGATGCCGCGTGAACTCATCGCGCCGCTCTTCACCCTCAAATCAGGTGAGGTGACGATGGTGGAAACCGCCAGCAGCTTCGTAATCGCCCAGCTTGACCGTGTTATCGACCCCGATCTGGCAGCCGATCCGTCCGGCGTGGCCAAGATCCGCGAAGATATGGTCAAGGCGATTTCAGATGACGTGGAGATGCTATTCCTCAACGCGCTGCGCAGTCAGGCCAAACCCAAGATCAACCGCGCTCAACTCGACCAATTGACCCAGGCAGAATAAGTCTCCCCATGCTGACCACAACCGCAAAAGCCGCCTTTACTGCCGATTACGAAGCCGGGCGGGGGCATTTGGTGTGGCGTCGCGCGGTGGCGGATCTGGAAACCCCGGTCGCGGCCTATCTCAAACTGGTGCAAGGCCGCCCGAACGCATTCCTGCTGGAATCCGTCGAAGGCGGTGCCGCCCGCGGCCGCTACTCGATCATCGGCCTTGACCCCGATCTGATCTGGCGCTGCAAGGATGGTCACGCCGAGATCAACCGCAACGCCATCGCAGCCCCGTTCGCCTTCACCCCCACCGAAGGCGCGCCGCTTGATCAAGTGCGCGCGCTGATCACCGAGTCGCTGCTTGATGTGCCCGCCGATATCCCGCCGATGGCTGGCGGCCTCGTCGGCTATCTCGGCTATGACATGGTCCGGCAGATGGAGAATTTGCCGAACAAAAACACCGACCCACTCGGCCTGCCCGACGCCGTGCTGCTGCGCCCCACGCTGTTCGCCATCTTCGACAACGTGACCGACCTGCTCACTTTCGCAGCCCCGGTCTATCCGCGTGACGGTGTCTCCGCCTCGCTGGCGTGGCTGATGGCGCAGGATCGGCTGGATCAGGCAACCTTCGCCCTCACCCGGCCCATTCCGGTTCCTGCCCCGCCGGTCGATCTGCCGCCGCTGCCAGAGCCACAATCGAGCTTCACCAAACAAGGCTTCATCGCGGCGATTGAGAAGGCGAAGGATTATATCCGCGCCGGAGACGCCTTCCAAATCGTCCCGAGCCAACGCTTCTCGGTGCCGTTCCAACTTCCCCCCTTCGCGCTCTACCGCGCCTTGCGTCGGATCAGCCCGGCCCCGTTCCTGTTCTTCCTCGATTTCGGTGGCTACGCCATCGTCGGCTCCAGCCCAGAAATCCTGGTCCGCCTGCGCGACAATGTTGTCACCATCCGCCCCCTCGCCGGCACCCGCAAGCGCGGCGCGACGCACGAGGAGGATCAGCAACTCGCCGCCGACCTGCTCGCCGATCCGAAAGAACGCGCCGAGCATCTGATGCTGCTCGACCTTGGCCGCAACGATGTCGGTCGCGTGTCTGAGATCGGCACGGTGAAGGTCACTGAGAGCTTCGCCATCGAGCGGTTTAGCCATGTGATGCACATCATGTCTGACGTTCAAGGCCAACTCGCCCAGGGTCTGGACGCGGTGGACGCGCTGGTGGCGGGCTTTCCCGCTGGCACCCTCACCGGCGCGCCAAAAGTCCGCGCGATGGAGATCATCGAGGAATTGGAGCCGGTGCGGCGCGGCATTTACGCCGGATGCATCGGCTATTTCGCCGCTGACGGCTCGATGGACACCTGCATCGGCCTGCGCACCGCGTTGGTGAAAGACGGCACAATGTATATCCAAGCCGGTTGCGGCGTGGTGGCCGACTCCGACCCCGAGGCCGAATTCGAGGAAACCCGCCAAAAGGCACGCGGCATGATGCGCGCGGCAGAAGAGGCGGTAAGATTCGCGTCGGGGCGCGGCTGAACAAACCCCCAGCCCGTCATCCAGCCCGCAGCGTGGAATCCACCGCGATGCAGCCAATCCAGCGGTGAATTGCCAGCTACGCTCGTAAGAACCAGTTGATGCTGGTTTAACCCAAACCCATCCCACGCAAGGGCGGCAGCGGAGCGTCAGTCGCGGTCTGTGCGATCATCGAGCAAAATGGGTGAAGATATTACCGAATGCTGGTATTTTCAATAACAAACCGGAACAATAAGCACAGCGTTCCTCTTGTTCTCTCAGCGGAGTTTTCCAAAACCCTGCCGTCTTGCCGCCGAAAGCACGCCTCTTGGCAGCGGAATGCGGAACGGCTCCGGCTTAGGGCGCGGCTTGCGGGGCCGCCGCTGGCGCGGGGTGCGCGGCTTATCCACCGTCCACGGCAATTCCACCGCCAACGCTCGCAGCAAGGGCCGCAAAATCCGCATCGCTTGGGGCGAGGTGGCGAGCAGTTCGGCCATCTCCGGCCCCGACAGCACGTGCTGCACTTGCGTCCCATAAGCTGCCGCATGATGCGCACCGCTGCGCACCAACCAGCCAAATCTGCGCGGCATACGAGATTCCGGCTGTTTGGCCGCTTTTCGCCCCGTTGTCAGCACACGCGGCGACAGCACCCGGCGCAGTTTGCCGGCCTGATAGCGCAGCAGCAGCGCATCGAAGCGTTGAAAAATCGCGCTAACCCAATTCGCCGTCACCATCTGGCGTTCAGCCGCAACGCCCAAACCCCCGAATCGCGACAACATCGCAGCCCAAATGCCCCGCAAAGTGGCGGCGGCGATTTCCAGCGCAGACGATGATTGGGGTGGGTTCATCCCACATGATTCCGCACAGCCGCTGGCTGGACTCAAGCAAAATCAGCTAAGGAGCGACAGCGCGTGATGGATTTGGATTGAACCAACATCCCCTCGTCATTGCCAGCGCCGCGTGGCAATCCCCCGCGATGCAGCCAGCGCGGCGATGAATTCCACGCTGCGCTTCAGATGACGGGCTGGTGGGATAAGTTGCAAGCGTCATTCATCACACGCTATCGGCCCCGCATTAACTCCGCTCGCCCTCCACCTTCCGCCGCAGATCGGCCACATGCTCAGCGCCACCCTTGGTTTTCGGATCAAGCGCGAGCAGCTTGTTCCATGCTGCCAACGCTGATTTCAGATGGCCCTGGGTCTCGGCGATATCGGCCAGGGTTTTCCATGACGGAAAATGCCGCGGCTCGCGGCGCAAGATCGCCTCCAAATCCCGCGTCGCCCCCGCCACGTCGCCCTGCTGATAGCGCGCCTCTGCCCGACGGTGTTGTGCGTCCAAACTATCGGGCGCCAAGACGAGAGCGGCATCAATATCCGCAACCGCACTATCGGGGTCATTGGCCGCAAGTTCGTTTGCGGCGCGGTTGAGCAGCATGGCTGCGGTGGGGCCGGCTTGTTG
>CAIZGT010000370.1 GCA_903932545.1 uncultured Rhodospirillales bacterium | reverse complement strand
GTCATCGCGCCGCTTGCTGTCGAGCTGTTGAGTTGGTTGCTCGCCCGGTTTCAGGCTGGTGATGCCCTGGTGCCCCGCTTTGGCTGTTGCCTGTCACTGGTTGCTGCCATCAGCGTCGCACTGGGAGATGTCGCGGCTGCTGAGGTTTGAGGGGAGGGGCTGGATGCTGGCTTGCCACTTTGCTGCACGGCGTCCTCCGGTGCTGTTGCGCACTGGCTCTGGTCCCGGCTGTGTCGCAGCACTTGGCCGCTGACTTGGAATCACGTGCTGATCACCATGACTGCGCCGCACCGCTCGGATTGTCGGGTGAGGGCAGGGGGGCTTGTTGCCTGCCTCGCTGCCTGGGGTGGTTCTGGCCGTTCGGTGTTGGCTGCTGGTGGGGCTGTTCGTATTGCCGTGTTGATTTCACCGAGAAGGGCAGGGGCCGTCTGCCACCTCTCACGCTGCGATGGGCAAGTGCATCAGCCGTTCGAGTTGGCCGATCTCCTGGTGCAGACGGCGCATGCGCGGGCCGTAACTGGCTTCAAGCTGCATGGCGGCGGCGAGGTAGCGATTCCAGGTGGTGCGGTCCCAGTGCTCTCTGTCCAGGGTGGGCTTGCTGTCTGGGCACGCACCCAGTGCCGCCGCCTCGCAGGCGGCAATCATCTGTCCTTCAAGTTCTGCCAATTGCGCGCGACGGCCGGTGATTTTGAGGTCGAGCGTCAAACGCCCAAGCACGGAGGGTGGTCGGGATAAGGTTCGACTGTCTGATGAGAAATGCGCCATGGCGATGTCCTTGAATGCGGTACGCCTGCCCTGGCATAACGGCCAGAGCAGGGCTTGCCGTCGGCTCAGGCGGCTTCGCGCACCAGATCGGAATCTGCATCGTCATCATTGCCTGCGTTCGGCTCCGCATCGCCATCTGTGGCACCTGTCCATAAGGCAGTCGGCGGCGTGGGTTCTGCGGCTATTGCCAGTTCCTCTGGCGTCAGTTCGAAACGCGCGCCGGGGTAGACGAACACGCCGTCTATGAAGCGCGTCACCATCCTCGCCCGCGTGTCCTTGGCGCGCGGGGCGACGTTGACGCCATTCGCCACAGCGGCGGTTTCCAGCGCAGCACGCGACAGGCACGACAGATATTCCTCCGTCGCCATGTTCGGCAGCAGATGCGACGCCCCGATGGTCTCGCCCGCCACCCGCGCCAATGCGCCGCTCTGCGAGCGGTTCACCCGGCAGGACAGCACGCCGGTCAGCATGCGCCGTGCGGATTCCCGCAGCAGGTTGAGGTCCGCCGTCAGCACGCCGCCTTCGGTGAGTGCTGCGCAGATTGCCTGGCGCTCACTGCGCGGCATATCGGTGCCGCTATCGATGGCGACGTTATGGCTGCCCAAGGCGAGGATCAGCAGACCGAGCAGGGTATCATCCTCAATCGGCGAATGGGCGAGGGCCTGGTGCAGCGCGTCGGTGCGCAAATCACCGATCATTGCCATGCCCTTCTGCGTGACGTCGGCCCGTGCGTGGGTGATCGGTATCTCCTCAACATCGCCCGCCGCGTCAGGCTTGCTGTCGTTCACCGGCTTGCTGGCCTTTTTCACCTCCGGCAGACGATAGGCAATTGTCTGCACCGCGCCGGACCGCGCATCAATGAAGTGGCCGATCAGATCGGTTTTACCCGGCTTGCCGTAAAGGCGCTCGGCCTTCTTCGGCAATTGGCCGCGCCCGTAATCATCCGCAGCCAGCATGGTGCCGCGCTCGGGTAGATTGTTCTGCAACCATTCCTGCTGTGCGCCGAAGAACCCTTCGACATTGGTGGTGGTGCGGCTGTCCTCACCAGGTGGG
>CAIZGT010000369.1 GCA_903932545.1 uncultured Rhodospirillales bacterium | reverse complement strand
TGGACTGTAGCCAGTTCCGCGTGCCCAACACCGTGCACGCTGGGTTCGCCGACACACAAATGTCGTTATTTGGCTAACGTCAAGCCTCGCCCAGCTCCTCCGGATCAGGCACGAACGGAAACGGCCCCGGAAAATCTTCCACATACACGATATGCGTGACGATGGCGCCACCCGGCATCGTCACCACCACTTGAAACGCCGGGGGTTCAAGGTTCCAGAAACCCGGATCATCGCCGATGCAAAACTCCAACTGATGCGCCGCCGACGGCGAGATCGACGCCACCGCGTGCGCCACCTGCCCTGTCGCAGCCCGATGAAGATGGCCACACAGAATGCGCTGCACTTGCCTGTGTTGCGCAATCACCGCCTCAAACTGATCACCATTGCGCAAGCTGATCCGGTCCATATGGCCAATGCCACAGCGGAATGGCGGATGGTGCATCACCACAATGGTTGGCTTGTCAGGCTCTGCCGCGAGCGTCTCATCCAGCCATGCCAAACGCCGCGCGCATAACTCGCCCGCTGGGCTGCCCGCAATCACCGTGTCAAGCATAACCAGCCGAACATCGTGGGACTCCACGGCGTATTGCACGAAATCCACGTCAGCACGTATCCCCGGCAGATGCGCCATACGGCTTTGCAGCATCTCCCGCCGATCATGGTTGCCGGGAACGACATACACCGGAACCGAGATGTGCCGATGCAGCATATCCGCCAGCATCGCATATTCACGCTCCAGACCGCTTTCGGTGAGATCACCCGAAATCACCAGTGCATCCGGCCGCGTCTTCAGGCGCGAAACCGCCCGCAGCGCGCGTTCGGTCAGCATATTGGTCTCTGCGGCGCGAGACGCGGTCTGGCCCTGCGCGCAAATATGCAAATCGGTCAGATGCACAAGAATCATGCAGTGCGGCCCTCTGTCAAATTAACCGATAGACTGCCGAGCGGCTGAGATCTCCGCCATGATATCGGCCAACGGCATGATGCGCATCTGAGACTCATGCATGATCATGTCCTTGAGCGTCATTCCAGCGATCATCTCCAACTTCTGCCGCGGAATGTCATGTGCCGCACGGCGCGCCTCCCAGATAATCGTCTGACCATGATTGTCAGAAACGGTCGCATACGAATAAGCCTGCATAAAGTTTTGCACAAAGAACGGAATTTTGAAAATGTCACCGATCCAAGAATATCGCTGATTCACCTGCGGATCACGCCGCGCCAGAAACGCACGCAAATATGCCATTTCGTTCAGAGCAGGCAGGCTCGACAGGTAATCATCCGCAATAACATCATCCGCGACAATGATTCCATCGGGCTGCAAAAACCACACTGCATTCATCAAATCACGCAAGGTCTGCTAAAACACATGCAGCCCGTCAAAAACTATCAGATCAAATTTCATTCCGTTGGAAATTGATAAACCAAACAACAGATCACTTTCAATCTGCAAAAGCTGGGTATTTATCTAGTTCCCAGCCATCGCAGCGAAATCGAATTTACAATTGGGAACAACCCCCACTTTACTTGCGACTCTCACCTGAGAAAATATCTGGCCTTGGTCAACGCCGATTTCCAGATATGAAGGTGCTTGAAAAAACTCCAAACAACGCTGCAACACGTCGGGTTCTCAACCGTTCCGAAATCCCTCATAACCATCTCAGATTGATAGGCGACACCCGTCAGTTCATCAACCAACGCGGGCTAACGGTCCGGCGCATAAACCACACGCATAAACTCGATGAACCCCTGACGAGTTGCCGACAGGCGGTAACTCGTCAGTTCGTGGGCCTAGCTGAACCGGCGCAAATCCAATGTGCGTGGATGGTCACGCCCCACCACACTGCGCGGCTCCGGCATTTGGCCCTGCGTGTGGCCGAACGGGAAGAAGCGCGAGCGCCTACGGGCTTCGGCGGAGTTTGCGTTCACCGGGAAGTCGTCATAGCTGCGCCCACCCGGATGCGAGACGTGATGCTGCATCCCGCCGAGGCTGCGCCCCGTCCAGCGGTCATAGACATCAAACGTCAGCGGCGTTTGCGCCTCGATCGTCGGATGTAGCGCAAACGGCGGCTTCCACGCCTTGAAGCGCACGCCCGCCACATATTCACCCACCCGGTCGGTGCGCGTCATCGGCAATGCCACACCGTTGCAGGCGAGCACATAGCGTTCATCAATCCACCCATTCACCTTGGCCTGCAGCCGCTCGGCCGAACTATCGACATAGCGCGAGGTGCCGGATGGTGATTGCTCTTCACCCAGCACATGCCAAGGCTCAAGCGCGTGGCGGAGTTCAACATGCATGCCGCGCACGTCAATCTCGCCCACTTGCGGGAAGCGGAATTCCATATGCGGGGCGAACCACTCCGGCGACATCTTCATGCCGTAAGCGCCCAACTCGTCCAGCACCTCATTGAAATCCTGCTGGACGTAGTGCGGCAGCATGAAATCATCATGCAAGCGCGTGCCCCAACGGATCATCTTGCGCTCATAGGGGCGCTGCCAGAACGCCGCCACGGCCGAGCGCATCAGCAGCAATTGCGCCGCAGACATTTCGGGATGCGGCGGCATCTCAAACGCGCGGAACTCCACCAAACCACGACGGCCCGACGCGCTGCCCGGATCATACATCTTGTCGATACAGAACTCGGTGCGATGCGTGTTGCCCGCCATATCCACCAGGATGTTCCGGAAAATCCGATCCGTCATCCAAGGCGGCGTTTGCTGGAACGGGCTGATCTGGCTGAACGCAATCTCCAGCTCCTGCACCGCATCATCGCGCGCCTCATCCATACGCGGATGCTGGCTGGTCGGGCCGATGAACAGGCCGGAGAACAGGAACGACAGGCTCGGGTGGTTGTGCCAGAAGCCGAGCAGCGACTTCAGCAAATCCGGCCTGCGCAGGAACGGGCTATCCGCCGCCGAGGACGCGCCCATCACCACGTGATTGCCGCCGCCGGTGCCGACATGTCGGCCATCCTGCATAAATTTCTCACTCGACAACCCGCACATCCGAGCCTCGGTGTAGAGCTGTTGGGTGCGCTCAATCTGCTCAGACCACGAATGCGCCGGATGCACGTTCACCTCAATCACACCCGGATCCGGCGTGATCGAGAAATTCTCCAGACGCTCGTCATGTGGCGGCAGATAGCCCTCCAGCACGATCTTACGATTAAACTCCTCAGCCGTGGCCTCCACTGCGGCCACCAATTCCAGCCAATCCTCCGCTGAGAACAACGGCGGGAAAAACACGTGGATCAAGCCACCGCGCGGCTCAATGGTGAGCGCAGTGCGAACTCGGTCCGGCTCTTCCTTTCCAACTTCCGGCAACGCCTGTGGCACTGGGCGGAAATTCTCGATGGCGGATTCAATCCCGCGCCTCTCATAAGCGCGGCGCAGCTCCAACTGACTCGGCAGCTTCTCCTTTTCCTCCATCGGATCAGGGTCGAACACTTGGTCGATATTCTCCGGATCAGCCCAAGTCAGGCTCTCAAGCGGCAGCCGCACGCCCATCGGGCTGTCACCAGGAATGAGGAACAGCGTGTCACCCCGCACGAACCACTTGCCGGTCTGCCAACGGCGTTGGCCATTGTCGAGCACACGGCGCAACGGCAGCACGCTGCCAACTGGTGAGGCAAGGCCCTGGGCGAACACACGTACCATCCGCTCGCGTTCGAGCTTGTCAGCGAGCTTGTTGTCCTCGGCAACAACGTTGGCCGGAAGGCGATTTTCCTTCCACAGATAGTAATGCACGTCTTCATAGCCGGGCAGAATGCAGTCAGGGTCAACTTGCAGGCGCTCGGCCAGCGCGGTTGAGAACGCCGCGGCATCTTCAGCCGTGGCGTTGTCTCGGTCGAAATCCGGATCAGCGAGCAATTCCGGCCGCGTCCACACCGGCTCACCATCCGCACGCCAATGCGCCGAAAGCGCCCAGCGTGGCAGCGGCTCACCCGGATATTGCTTGCCCATGCCGTGATGCAACGCAGCGCCCGGCGCCCAAAGCGGGGCAAGGCGGCGCATCAGGCGCCCGGCATAGCCGCGCTTGGTTGGCCCGAGCGCGTCGAAATTCCATTCACCGGCTTCCACATCAGTGGCCGCCACGAAAGTCGGCTCACCACCCATCGTCAGACGCACATCCGTCGATTGCAGCACACGCTCCACCCGCTGACCGGCGGAGAGGATCTCTTGCCAGGTTTTCGGCGAATAGGGTTTGGTCACGCGCGGCGTTTCCAGCACCCGTTTGACCGCCATCTCGAACTCGAACTCAACTTCGCACTTCTCGGCAGTGCCTGAGATCGCCGCCGCCGATTGCGGCTCGGGCGAGGCGGCGAGCGGGATATGGCCCTCGCCGGTCATCAAGCCGGAGGTGGCATCCATGCCAACCCAGCCCGCGCCCGGCAGATAAACCTCAGCCCAGGCGTGCAGATCCGTGAAATCGGTCGTCGGGCCTTCCGGACCGCCATCAACTGGCTTCACATCCGCCACAAGCTGGATCAGGTAGCCAGAGACAAAGCGCGCAGCAAGCCCCATCTGGCGCAGCACCTGCACCAGCAACCACGCTGAGTCACGGCACGAGCCTTTGCCAATCTCAAGCGCCTCTTCCGGCTCGTAAACGCCCGGCTCCATGCGCACGATATAGGCAATCTTGCTCTGAACGAGGCGATTGACATCAATCAGCACATCAATCGTGCGCTTCTCTTCTTTCGGAATTTCCGCCAGCAGCGCCGCCAATTTCGGCGTCAGCGGCATGCATTTGCGGAACGGCGCGAGTTCCTGATCCAGCACGTGATCATAGCTGAACGGGAAGGTCTCAGCATCCGGCTCCAAGAAGAAGTCGAACGGGTTGATCGTCGCCATATCGGCAACGAGATCAACTTCCACAGCAAAATGCGTAACCTTTTCTGGAAACACCACGCGGGCCAGGAAATTGCCTTGCGGGTCTTGCTGCCAGTTCAAAAAATGCGGCTGTGGTGAGACCTTGAGTGAATAGGCCAGAATTGGCGTGCGCGCGTGCGGGGCTGGACGCAGACGAATTGTCTGCGCGCCAAGCTCAATCGCTCGTTCATATTTATAAGTTGTCCGGTGCGTCAGGGCCACATGCAGGGACATTTTGTACTCGCTCGTTTGCTGCGGGGCATTTACTTGCACCGCAAAGTCATGTCACCGCCGCCAGCCGCAAGGCTGA
>CAIZGT010000368.1 GCA_903932545.1 uncultured Rhodospirillales bacterium | reverse complement strand
TGATTTGCTTGACGGTGAGGCCGTGGACCGGATTGGGCCGAGCCTGTTTGAGCGTTTCGGCAAGCTGGATATTTTGGTGAGCAACGCGGGCGTGCTCGGCAAGCTGACGCCGGTGCCGCATATTCTGCCGAAGGATTGGGCGAATGTGGTGGGGGTGAACCTTGCTGCCGCATGGCATCTGATCCGCAGTTGCGGCCCGCTGCTCGGGATTGCGCAAGGTGGGCGCGCGGTGTTTGTCACCTCCAGCCGGGTGCAGCGCCCGCGCGCCTATTGGGGCGCTTATGGCGCGACGCAGGCGGGGATGGAGCATCTGGTTCTGACCTGGGCGGATGAGACGCGCGGGACGAGTTTGCGCGTCAATCTGTTCGATCCTGGCGTGGTGCGCACAAAGATGCGGGCGGATGTGATGCCGGGTGAAGACCCGATGACGGTGAAGCCGCCCGCGTTCGTGGCCCCGCAAATTGCCGATCTGTGCATGCCCACGACGCACCAACATGGGTTGGTGGTTGAGGCGGATCACGCCTGATTTTGCATTGAGACAGATTTTTCTTGCGTTCAGCCACCTGCTGTGGCGTCTCATGGTGGATGGACAACACCCCCACATTTTCCGCAACCGAGATCATCGCCGCAAATCTGCGGATGATCCTGCGCGGGGTGTTGGCAGTACTTGGGGCATGGCGTTTGGAGCCTGCGGTTGCGTTCGTGGCGTATCGCCGGATCAGCGGCACGTTTGGCCGGATCGAGCGGATGTTGGTGCGATTCCGGGCTGGCAAGCTGTGGCGCATCGCGCCGCATGGTGTTGTGTCGCAACGCGCGGTGTCGCGCGCACCCGCAACGCGGCTGCCGCGCAAGTTCGGCTGGCTGGTACGGGCGGGAGGGTATCAGGCGGCGGGATTCGGGTCTCAATTGCAGGCGGTTTTGCGCGCGCCCGAGATGGCTGAATTGCTCGCGGAATCTGCGCAAGCGCGGCGGGTGTTACGGCCGTTGCTTCGGGCGTTGGCGGTGGAGTTGCCATGGACCGTTGACACGCCACGCGCACCACGTTCGCCACGCCCACGCAAGCCGCGCGTGAAGCCAGAACCGTTCCGCATTCCGTTGCCAAGGGGCGTGCTTGCGGCGGCACGTCGGCAAGGTTTTGGCAAAATGCGTTGAAGCTCGGCGCAAAGATGCGCCCTTATTGTTCCGGTTTGTTATCGATACGCGAATTTGCGGATGGCCTAACGATTGGCGGCGAGGAACTGGGCCACCGCCACGGCGCGGTGGCTGGCTTGGTGTTTGGTGGCGGCATCCATCTCGCCATAAGTGAGGCTGCTGCGATGCGGCTGGAATATCGGGTCGTAGCCAAAGCCGCCCGGACCACGCGGCGGCCAAACCGCCTCACCCTCAGCGCGGCCGAGGAAGGTTGCGGTGTTACCATCGGGCCAGCCGAGGCAAAGCGCGCAAGAGAACCAGGCGCGACGATCTGGGTTGGTGCCGATTTCGGCGTGGACCCGCGCCATGGCGGCGGCGAAATCCTTGGAAGGGCCGCCCCAACGCGCGGAGAACACGCCGGGCGCGCCGCCAAGAGCGGCCACGGAGAAGCCGCTGTCATCGGCGAGTGCGGGCAAGCCGGATGCCGTGGCCGCTGCCAGCGCCTTGATGCGGGCGTTGCCGATGAAATCCGGCGCGTCCTCCTCCGGCTCGGGCAGGCCGAGTTCACCGCAGGAGGTGAGTTCGACGCCGAGCGGGGCGAGGAGTGTGGCAAACTCGCGCAGCTTGCCGGGGTTGTGCGTGGCGATAACCAAGCGTTGACCAGGGGCGAGTTTGCGCATGGGGGCTCCTGAAACTGGTGATCCGCCGTGCTGTGTGATGACAGAGCACGGCGGATGACGCTTCGCTTTTCCGCCCTAGGACGGCGGC
This sequence comes from uncultured Rhodospirillales bacterium, assembly GCA_903932545.1. GTDB lineage: Bacteria > Pseudomonadota > Alphaproteobacteria > Acetobacterales > Acetobacteraceae > CAIQQQ01. The sequence goes on along the minus strand of CAIZGT010000368.1, from coordinate 460 downwards.
GGTGTGACTTACAGCGACAAAGCCAGCAGCTGAGCCGCGTGCAGCTCGTTCGTCCCAACGCGGGCAAGTGCCATCAGCGCGTCAAACTGGCTCGGCATGAACGCGGTTTTCTCCGCGGTGGCTTGGATTTCGACGATGCCGCCATCGGCGGTGAGCACGAAATTCGCGTCGGCCTCGGCATTGCTGTCTTCGGCATAATCCAGGTCAGCCACCGGCATGCCCTCGAAAATCCCACACGATACCGCCGCCACTTGGCCGATCAACGGAATGGAGGAGATCACGTTGTTTTTCACCAAATGGCGCAGCGCCAGATTGAGCGCCACCCACGCGCCGGTGATCGAGGCGCAGCGTGTGCCGCCATCGGCGTTGAGCACGTCACAATCGAGCACGATGGAAATTTCACCGAGCGCCTGCAAATCCGTCACTGCGCGCAGCGAGCGGCCGATCAGGCGCTGGATTT
>CAIZGT010000367.1 GCA_903932545.1 uncultured Rhodospirillales bacterium | reverse complement strand
CCGCGCGGCCCGGTGACGATTGATCCGGCCACGCGCGACATCATCCTCGACGTGTATCTGCGCAAGGTTGAACGGGTGAATGGTGAGCTTTACAACACCGAGTTCTCGACGATCAAAGCGGTGAAAGACCCGGCGAAGGCAGCGGGGGGTTAAGCGCGCGATTGCTCAAAATATCGTCGTTGCGAGGAGGCACGACGAAGTAATCCATCGAGCCGTGGCAATGGTCCGGTGGATTGCTTCGTCGTCCAAATGGCTCCTCGCAACGACGGATATTTGCGCAATTAACGTGGTGAAGGAGCGCCGATGCTGACCATTTTGTTCGACGGCGTGGCCTACGGGATGCTGCTGTTTGTGATTGCGTGCGGACTGTCTGTCACGCTGGGCTTGATGAACCTGATCAACCTTGCCCATGGCGCGTTTGCCATGGCGGGGGGGTATATCACTGTGGTGCTGGTCAACCGGCTGGGCGTGCCGTTCTTTGCGGCGCTCCCACTGGCGTTCATCGGTTCCGCGTTGATCGGGCTGGCGTTGGAGAAAACGCTGTATATCCACGTCTATCGCAAGCCGCATCTGGATCAGGTGATGTTCTCGATCGGCTTGGTGTTTATGGCTATGTCTGGCACCGCTTGGGCGCTCGGCTCAGGGCAGGTTTTTGTCGAACTACCCACCTTCTTGTCGCAGCGGTTCAACGTGTTCGGCGTGAGCCTGGGCGCCTATCGGCTGCTGATCGTGGCGATCTGCGGTATGTTGGCGGCGGTGCTTCAATTCATCATCGCCAAAACCCGCTTCGGCGCACAGTTGCGTGCGGCGGTGGATGATCCGGTGGTGGCGCGCGGCATGGGGATCAATGTGGGGCTGGTCTTTGCCGCCACCTTCGCCACAGGCTCCGGTCTGGCTGGGCTGGGCGGTGCGTTGGGGGCGGAGTTGCTCGGGCTGGACCCGACTTTTCCTGTGAAATTCATGGTGTATTTCTTAATTGTGGTCGCTGTCGGCGGCTCGTCCGGCATGACTGGACCGTTGGTCGCGGCCTTGTTGCTTGGTGTGGCGGACGTGGCGGGCAAGTATTATTTGCCGCAGATGGGCGCGTTCATCATCTATCTGGTAATGATCGTGGTGCTGCTCTGGCGACCGCAAGGCTTGTTTAGCCGGGCGGGTGGAAGATGAGCCGCGCCGACAATATCGCCGCTGCCGAGCACGCTTTGCGTGATGTGGCGCGCGTGAAACCAGCCGAGATCGCGTTCTGGCTGGCGGCGCTGGCGAGCTTCTTCTTCCTGCCAGATCAGTATTTGCTGCTCAACGAGGTGGTGATCACCGGCCTGTTCGCGCTCTCGCTGGATCTGGTGCTGGGATATGGCGGCATCGTCTCGCTCGGACACGCGGCCTTTTTCGGCGTGGGCTGTTATGCCGCCGGAGTGCTCACCAAATTTGGTGTGCCGGATCCGATTTTGGGCCTGTTTATCGTGGCCGCGATCACTGGCGCTGTTGGGTTTGCGTCATCCTT
>CAIZGT010000366.1 GCA_903932545.1 uncultured Rhodospirillales bacterium | reverse complement strand
GACCCCGGGATTGATCGTCCCCGGCACGCCTTGGGCGGGGCGTTCCAAGAAGCCGGTGATCACATCACCGCAGAGCGACGCCTCGCTGTAGCGCGAGGCACCAGTCAGCTGGCGCAACACCATTCGTCCAGCGACATCGTCACTGTCATGTGCTGCATCAGCAAGCAGATTGGCGAGATTGGTGTCAAACCAGGAAGCGCCGTCGCACAACAGGAAACGCGGATCGAGCAGATGGCGGGCGTGATACAGCGCGCCCCCGGTTCCGGCCTGCGCCGGCCCGCGCGCAATGATGATATCCAACTTGCGTGGTAACCAGGCGATTATAGCGGGCAACGCGACCTCCACCACTTCGGCGAGATCTCCGCTCAGCAGCACCACCTCTTGCACACCGTAGCGACAGAGTTCGCGCAGCACCCAGGCCAAAAACGGCCGATCTCCGCACGGCAACATCGACTTTGGCGTGTTGGCAGTCAGCAGGCTGGGTCCTGCGATCACCCCGCCGATCAGCACCGCCGCCTGACGGATGGTGGCGCTGCACATCACGCCATCGGAAACATCGTCGTTTCAACCAGCGCGCACACAACATGCGCGGCGGTGATGTGCAGTTGCTGGATGATCGCGGTTTTGGTGGAGGGAGCTGCGAACAAGACGTCGCACATGGCGTGCATCTTCGTCGCCTCATGCGCGCCGCTAAAACCAAACGTGGCCACGCCCTTCTCTCGCGCCACTTCCAGCGCCCGAACCACATTGCCGGAATTGCCCGAGGTGGAGATGCCGAGCAGCACGTCACCCTTGTTGCCAAGCGCACGCACTTGGCGCTCGAACACGTCATGAAAGCTGTAATCATTGCCGACCGCCGTGAGCACCGAGGTGTCAACCGTCAGCGCAATCGCAGCCAATGGGGCACGGTCAAACATCAGACGGCAGACGAATTCACCCGCAATATGCTGCGCATCGCCCGCACTGCCACCATTACCGCAGATCAGCAATTTGCCACCCTCACGCAAGCTGGCCACAATACCATCCGCCATCTTGCGCAGCGTTGCCGTGAAAGCCGGATCCGCGCGAAACGCCTCAAGGGCAGCGGCTGACTCTGCGAGATACGCTTCCACGAAATCCATAAATACGCTCCATCGATTGTGTCCTGATCATAGCAATTCAAGCCACAGCATTCACCGGGCTGACATGGCAGGTCATCGCGCGCCCGTCCAGGGTGACCCATTTGGACGGGTCTAACCGCAATCACATGGCGGGATCTGGGGATTTGACATCCCAGAACCGCGCAGGCAGACACGGCCAACATCCAACGCAACCTCATGTTTCTCGCCTGAGCGCGTGGCATGGCTTTTTGATGTCAGGGCATCTGATATTGGTTGATCAAGTAGCACGGCTTCACGACTGCGATGTTGTCATCGTGAACTACAACGCTGGTGACTTGCTCACCGCCTGTGTGGGTTCGGCGCTGGTGGCAGGTGCCGCTCGGGTGATCGTGGTTGACAACGCCTCGCATGATGGCAGCCTCAGCAACGTCGAGGCGGCGTTTGCAGGTGATGAACGGCTTGCAGTGGTCCGTAACCAGCAAAATTTGGGGTTCGCCGCCGCGTGCAATATCGGCATTGACGCCACATTGGCGGGCACTGTGTTCTTCCTCAATCCCGACAGCACCATCACCGCGCCCTCGCTGGCGCGGATGATGGAGGTACTTCATAGCGATGCCAAAATTGGCATGGTCGGCGGGTTTCTCTCCAACCCAGACGGCAGTGAGCAGCCAGGCGGGCGGCGCGAGATGCCAACACCGAGCAATGCCTTCGCGCGCGCGTTTGGCCTGACCAAGTTGGCCAAGCTGTTCCCCTCAGTGTTCGGTGATTTCCGTCTCACTGACGCTCCCTTGCCCCGAGCCCCCACGCCTGTCGCGGCGATGTCGGGGGCTTGCATGTTGGTCAAGCGCGCAGCGATTGATGATGTGGGTCGCTGGGATTCGGATTACTTCCTGCACTGCGAAGACCTCGACTGGTGCATGCGCTTCACCCTCAAGGGCTGGCAAATGGTGTTCGTGCCTGATGCGCCAGTGGTGCATGAATGGGGCGCGTGCAGCCGCTCTCGCCCGGTGTTCGTGGAATGGCACAAACATCGCGGCATGCTGCGATTCTACGGGAAGTTCTACCGCCAGCGGTACTCGCAAATCACCTGGTGGCTGGTCACACTCGGTGTCTGGCTGAGATTTGGCATGATGGCCGCGTATTACACGGTGCGGCGGGTGGTTTAACCATCAATTCAAAAACAATTTCCCCGGGTTGAGCAGACCATACGGATCGAGCGCCGTCTTCACACTGCGCATCACGTCCAGCACATCAGGGCCGACTTCCTGTTCCAGGAACTCGCGCTTGCCGATGCCGATGCCGTGTTCACCGCTGCACGAACCACCCAGTGCCAACGCACGACCCACGATTTTTTTATCAAGACCCAGGGCATTCGCCATCGCCGCCGGATCGTTCGGGGGATAGAGGATCAGCACGTGGAAATTCCCATCGCCCACATGGCCAACAATCGGTGCGGTGAAGCCTGAGGTCTCGATATCCTGCTTCACACCAAGCACCGCCTCGGCCAAGCGAGAAATCGGCACGATCGCGTCTGTCGTCAGGCTGCGATAGCCTGGTTTGAGCGCGAGTGCAGCCCAATAGGCATCATGGCGTGCTTGCCACAGCTTGCCGCGATCTTCCGCGCTCGTTGCCCACTGAAAGCCGTGCGCGCCATGCGCAAGCGTGATGTCCTCAGCAAGTTGGGCCTGCTCAGCCACGCCCGCATCGGTGCCGTGGAACTCAAAAAACAGCGTGGGTGCCGCTTCCAGCCCTTCAAGCTTGGAATGCGCGATGCAGGCCGCGATCTGCACCTCATCCAACAACTCCATCCGCGCCACCGGAATACCTGCATGCAACACGTTGATCACGCTCTCCACCGCGCCTTGCAGCGTCTCAAACTGGCAAATCGCCGCCGACAATGCCTCTGGGATTCCATGCAGGCGGAGTTGAATTTCCGTCACGATCCCAAGTGTGCCCTCGCTGCCGATGAACAAGCGTGTGAGATCATAGCCGGTGGAGGATTTGCGCACCCGCCCGCCGGTCCGGATAACCCGCCCATCGGCCAGCACCACTGTGAGGCCCAACACATTCTCACGGATGGTGCCGTAGCGCACAGCGTTGGTGCCAGAGGCGCGGGTGGCGACCATGCCGCCGATGGTGCACACGCTGCCGGGATCAACCGGGAAGAACAATCCAGCATCGCGCAAATGAGCGTTCAATTGCTGGCGCGTAACGCCCGCCTCAATCCGGCAATCCATATCTTCGGTGTTCACTTGCAACACTTGGATCATCCGACTGAGATCAATGGAAATGCCCCCGCGCACCGGAGTTACATGGCCCTCCAGTGAGGTGCCCGCGCCAAATGGCACAACGGGCACTTTGTGCTGATGGCACAACTTCATCAGGCGCGAGACTTCGTCAGTGGTGAGCACAAACGCCACCGCATCGGGAAGCACGGGCGGGATCGGGTCTTCGCCATGGCTGTGCTGCTCACGCAGCGCCTGATTGGTGGTCAGTCGCTCGCCCAGAAATTCACGCGCTTGTGCAAGCACGGCGTCAATGGCAGCAGACATTGCGTTCCCTCGATCAATCTTGTCCGAGGAGTTTAGCGCCTTGCCAACGTGCCGCCATAGAGCACTTCGCCGGTGATTTTGCCCGGCGGGGTTCCGCCATGCGGCTCCAGCGATATGACGAAGCGTGCACCCTCAACCGGGATTTGCGGCAAGCTGAATATCCCACCAGTGGCTGGCAGAACGCCCAGCGAGATCGGCGTTTGCTGATCCAGCATGAACATCCACAATTGCAAATCTTTGGTCGCAGGTACCGCCACAATCGCGAGCGGTGTAACGCGCAGTTTGCCATCACCGAGCTCGGCCAAATAGATCGGCGCGGGCGCGTTGACCACGCCGATAGGTGCCACCGCAGTCTCAAAAGTGACGGGCTTTTGCAGGGCAAGAATGCCCATCACCGCAGCAACCAACACGGCGAACCCGGCTGTCACCTGCCAAAACACGGCCCGGCTCAACAACCCGTTGTGAGGCTTTACAGCGCTGGGCGGCGCAACGTCGGCGCGTTGACGCGCGGCCGGAGCAACTTGCGAGGTTGCTTGCGTCGGCATGTTCGCCGCAGTCGAACTCGGCATCGCCTCAATTTGTGTTGGAGCCTCTATCGGCTTCGTTGGCATTGGCGGCACTTCCAGCACAGATGCCGGTATGCGATTGGCCAATTGGGCCAGCACCCGATTGCCAGCTGACATGCCTGTCATTTCACGCGCTGGTGGCCGCTGCCACGCGCCGATTGCCCCCAGCACGTTCATATCCATCGTTTGAGACACTGGGGCAGTTTCAACAGGGGCGGACACGGCAGCTTGAGGCGGGTTCCGCTGAACCGTCTCTGATGCCAGCGGGGCGGGCGTGGCCGGGGCAGCGACCGGGCTGGGTGCGTTCACCGCAGCCACGCTGCTCAGCGACCAATCCAGCGGAAGGCCGTCAGTCGGCTCATTTTTTTTGGGCTCGGACATATCGACTTTCAACCAGTGAAGATGGGCGAAATGGGGCTGACGGCGTCCCATCGACATCTGCCACGAAACCCCGGCAAACGAAAGCCGAAGCTTGCGCGGTAACGAATTGCAAGAAAGTCTTCATCACTCCGCAATGACATATCGCCTAAGCTGCGCTGGGCATGAGGGGATACGCGATGACAACGATTTTGTTCGTGATGGCAGTTTTGTCGGCTGCCATTGTCGCACTCTACATCCACGATAGGCGCCAAACCCGCCACGCGATTTTGCGCAACTACCCAGTGATCGGTCATTTCCGTTATTTCGCTGAAACTTGGGGCGAATATATGCGGCAATATCAATATCTTCCAGATTGGGCCGAACGCCCATTCAACCGCCTTGAGCGCAGTTTCGTCTATCGCTCAGCCAAGGGGGTGTCGAATTTGATCAGCTTTGGCAGCGAAGCCGCCCCCAATTTCGCGTTCCGAAATGCCCCCTTCCCCATTCTGGACGAAGAAACGCGCCACTATCCCGGCAAGTGGATTGGCACCACCGAGGGTGCCGGGGGCATCTGAGCGTTATTTGGGCCGGAACGTCTTTAATATCTCTGGGATGAGCTTCGGCGCATTGTCCCCCGCCGCCGTCCTGGCATTGTCACGCGGGGCGAAAGCCGCCGGGATCTGGATGGCGACCGGCGAAGGCGGATTGTCGCGCTATCACCTCGAAGGCGGCGGCGACATCGTGATGCAGATCGGCACCGCGAAATACGGCGTCCGCAATCTGGATGGCACGCTGTCTGACGACAAGCTTCGGGAAATCGCCGCCCATCCGCAGGTCAAAATGTTTGAGGTCAAACTCGCCCAAGGCGCCAAACCAGGCAAAGGCGGCATTCTGCCGGGCAATAAAGTCACGCCGGAAATCGCCGCTATTCGGGGCATTCCGGTGGGCGAAGACAGTATCAGCCCCAACCGCCACCGCGACATTGGCAGCATTGCCGAACTCGGCGCATTTGTGCACCGCGTTCGCAGCGTAACCGGCAAGCCGGTGGGCGTTAAAATCGTCGCAGGCCAGCCCGGATTTCTCAACGATTGGCTGAACGATTGTGTGATGCATCCGCAGCATTGCCCGGATTACATCCAGATTGACGGCGGTGAAGGTGGCACCGGGGCGGCACCGGCGGCACTGGCGGATTATGTCGGGCTGCCAATCACTCTGGCGCTGCCGATGGTTGTGGAGGCGCGCGATCGACACGGGCTGACCGAACGAATCCGCATTCTCGCGTCCGGCAAGCTTATCACGCCAGACAAAGTGGCGTGGGCGCTGTGCATGGGCGCGGATTTCGTGGTTTCAGCGCGCGGTTTCATGTTCTCGCTCGGCTGTATCCAGGCGATGAAATGTGGCTCCGGCAAATGCCCAACCGGCGTTGCCTCAGTCGATGAGCGTCTGCGCCAAGGGCTCGACCCCACCGACAAAGGCAACCGGGTGGCGATGTATGCGCAGCAGGTTATCCACACGGTGGAAACCATTTCGCATTCCTGCGGATTGACCGATCCGTCCGGCTTCTCCGTTGACAACGTAACCGCGACGGAGAGTGGCGTGGCCGGGTTCCGCAACACAGCGCACTAGGGTCTGTCCTATCCCATCACATTGCGCAGCACGCCGATGCCGTCGATCACCACGTCCACAGTGTTGCCCGACCGCATCGGCATTGCGCCGAGCGAAGTGCCGCAAGCGATCAAATCGCCCGGCAGCAGGGTGATCTCATGCGAGATCATGCTCACGATTTGTGGTGGCGAGAAGATCATATCTGACACCGGATAATTCTGTCGTTCGCGCCCATTCAGCAGGGTGCGCACGGTGAGTGCGCGCCAGTCCAATCCGGTGGCGATCGCTGGTCCCACCGGGCCGTAAGTCTCGCAACCCTTGGCACGCGCCCATTGCGGGAAGCTTTGATCGGCATTCAGCAGATCCAGCGCGGTTGCGTCATTGACACAGGTGAACCCGAAGATCCCAGCCTCAGCCGTCGCTTCATCGGCATGCCGGATGGTCTGGCCGATCACAATTCCCAATTCGCCCTCGTATAGCGTGCGGCCGGTGTAGCTCGGCGGGGGCGTGATGGTGGCATCTGGACCAGTGATCGAACTGGGGGATTTCAGGAAAGTGAGCGGCGCTTCAGGGGTCGCATATCCGTGCTTGGCCGCTGCGGCGTGGAAATTGTTCCACAGGCCGATGAAATTTAGCGGCTGCACCGGCGTCAGCAACCGGGCCTCACTGGCCGCAATGCTCTGCCCGGTGGGAAGCGGCGCTGCCCAGGGCTGGCCGCTGTAGAGTGCAATCACGTCGTCAGCCACAATGCCATACGACGTCTGATCATTGATCTGGCAGCGCACCCAAAGCGTCATATTATTGCTCTCTCTCAGCAGATTTCCGGCACAAAAAAGGCCAGGGAATTGGTTTTCCCCGGCCTTGTGTGCAAACGCAATGGCGATTGCAGCAATCTTACTTTGCCAGCAGATCCGCCGGAACCTTGCCACCATTTGCGGCCAGTTGAGCGATCACCTGCGCATGCAGCCAGATGTTCATCGAGGCGGAATCATCCATGTCGCCTGCATAGTGCAATTCGGTGGCCAGTTCCTTGCGATGGGCGAGGCTGGAGTCGAGACCCAACGCCTTCATCAGATCAACGATGGACAGGCGCCAATCCAGGTGTTCACCGCTTTTGGCCACCAGCGCATCGAGCGTTGCCGGAATGTCCACAGCAGCAGCGACATCGGCAGGAACGCTGGCGGGGGCTGCCGCCAAAACATCGGCGGCGGAAGCGCCTTCGGCTGGCGCGGTGGTGTTGGCCGGTGCAGCTTCAGCGGGCTTGGTGCCAAACACTGCGCCGAGGATCGAACCGAAAATGCTCATGAAAGCTCCATGCCCCGCATCGGGGGCGCTGCCCACTCGCGGCAATTCGCGAGGGATTTCATTATCATGCGGAAACCGTCACACCAACAACAACGCAATGCCGGTGACGTTTCAGGGAAGTCTTGAAGTCAGCGATGTTGGCATAAAAAAGGCCGGGAATGTCCCGGCCTTTTTTGTTTGTCCTGACCCGAGGATCATGCCATGCGCACTGAAATCGCTTCCGGGCCTTTGGTGCCCTGAACCACTTCAACCACCACGCTCTGGCCTTCGCCAAGCGTGGTGAGGCCGTTGCG
>CAIZGT010000365.1 GCA_903932545.1 uncultured Rhodospirillales bacterium | reverse complement strand
CAGGCAGGCTCGCGGTGGCGGCTTCAACATAGGGGCGGGATGTATCGTTGAGATAGGTGGCGACCAGCGTGGCCCCGGCCACAGCAAAATGGCGTGCGCACCCAATGGCAATCGAATGGTCATTGGCAATGCCGAGCACGAGCCCAACCTTCCCGCCCAACGGGCCGGACGGCGCTGAGATATTGGTCATATGCGATCCCTAAGATGAAGCGGGCATAGTCTAGAATGGCGAAACGCGCGTTGATCCACCGCAATGCGATGACAGGCTTGGGGCTGGGGAAGCTAAGCCGGATATACCAACGAGTTCAGGATCATTTTCACATCAAACATGATCACTTGCTCGGCAAACCGTAGCCGACCAGCGTCACGCGCCACCGCACAGCGCGATGCTGGATTGCTTGTCGATCAGCGTCTGCATCTGCGGCGTGTCATCGGCACAGCACCAATCCGTCCAACGGAAATCAAACCCATCCAGAACGGCACTTTTCCATCAGCGTATTGTGGCCAATGGCGCGCGATCTGGTGCACCCAATGCTTGCCCGCAATTGAGCCTGCCTCGCTGGGCGGCGAGCATTGAGAGCGCTCAAGCCGCGCCAGAATCACCCGACGGTTGCGGCGGCGTGCCGGGATTGGCGGCGGACGGTTCGGGTGCCAGGGTCTGCATCAAGCCCAGAAACCGCGCCATGCGGAGGGTGCAGACCATCAACTCGCGCTGACCGCTCAGCCCGAGCTTTTGCATCGCGCCGCGAATAAGCTCGCGCACCGCATCCTCACCAACGCCCTGCAACAGCGCAATTTCGCCTTCCGTCATGCCATGCGCCAGCATCGCGGCGGTGCGCGTTTGGTCTGTGGCCAAACCCATTGCTGCTGACAATCGGTTGATGTCTTCAATGCGCGAGAGCAGATCTTCCACCGTCACCATGATGGTCTCAGCCGCGCCAAACCCCACGCCAACAAGCCGCATCAGCAACACCGGGCGGCCACTGCGCGAGAACAATGTCAAATGGACCGGGTGGCCCGCACCGCGTGACGCTTCGAGCAAGGCGTCGGCCAAGCTCCACGCCTCATGCCGACGCCGCAGAGTCAAATAGCCGCGCTCAATGCAAAACGCCGGATGGCGCTCCACCAATTCCTGCCCTGCCAGATTGCCGCCGAGGATAAAGCCATACACATCCAGCAGCAGCGCCGGGCCGGACACGGCGGCCAGAATACCGTCATCGCCCGACATGCCTTCGCTGACCCGCATCAACGGGTGCGCCAGTGGTTCAGTCGATTGATCGCCGTCACTGCTCATTGGCTCAAATCCCAAAAGCGCCTAAGCTGTCAGCTAAAAAAGCAAAAGGAGGCGGTTTTATTTCGCCTTACCACATGCGGCTCGGGCGCGAAATCACATCATTCAATCATCCAGCGCCGCCACCATATTGGCAAGATTGTGTTACATTTCTCAAGCACGGCATTCCACGCAATACTCGGGCGATGAAGCGCCTGTGCCGAGGGTGGTAAATTCAATGTCAGATTGACCTAACCCGTCTGTAAATCATTCACATATTTACAGCCTCCGGACGGCACAATGCCGGATTTTCCGCGATTTTTCCCTGCCATCGCCGCAATTCGTCTGTAAAGGTTGCACTGCAACACGCCTTAACCACAGACGGATACCGAAGCGATGTCTTGGCAAACTGAAGTCACCAATCTCACCCAGCTCATCAAAAGCAAGAACGGCACCTGGGACGGCATCAAT
>CAIZGT010000364.1 GCA_903932545.1 uncultured Rhodospirillales bacterium | reverse complement strand
GCTTCGCGCACCGTGGTGGAGAAAGCGGTGCGGATCATAATCTGCGCCTGCTCCTCCACCACCGCGATCAGGCGGTTCCACATAATTTGGAAGCGGATGGCGGCCAGCGGGTCCGACGCAACAGATTCGGTTTGGAGCGCGCGGCCGACGAAATCGAGCACCACATTCCCCATTGCATCAACCCGAGCCTGCCAACCGGTGCCAATGAGCGTGGACGTCTCATCTTCGGCGATAATCGCCGGGCCTTGGAATGTAGAACCCGGCAGAAGGTCAATGCGATCAAAAATTGACCACGGACCCTCCTCCCCGGTTTCAGTATCCCGCACAATTTGCTGACGAACCGGCAAAGCCTCGCGCGGCTCCGGATCGACCAATGGCGGCGGCGGTGCGGGCTGAACGGTTGCCACCATCACTGCAATACTCATCACCTCGATATCCGAGCCCGGCAATTTCCGGTCATACAACCGCGCATATTCCGCATCGTACGCGGCACGTATCGCCAGCACGGAGTCGGCATTCAACTTGCCCGGCGGCAATTCCACCGTGATCTCATGCCCCTGGCCGACATAGCGCATGAACGCCAAGCGCCGCTCAGTCACCGCAGCCCCCAACCGCCCAGGCTCCACCTGCGCGGCCGCCTCACGCGCCATGTCGAGCAGGAGGTGATCTACTGCCACGACATCGAATTTCGATAGTCGCTGATACAGGCTGCGCACCACCTCATACGCCACCGGCGCGCGTAGGAAGCCGATGGCCGAGCCCACCCCGGCCCCACGCGGGATCAGCACCCGCGTAATCCCGATCTTCTCCGCCACCCGCGTGCCATGCACCGGCCCACCGCCTCCGAAGGCGATCATGGTGCGCCCTTCGGTGTTGGAACCGCATTCGATGGCGTGCACGCGCGAGGCGTTTGCCATGTTCTCTTCTACAATCTCGATCACGCCGAGAGCGGCGAGTGGTGCCGCGAGGCCGAGTTTGCTGCCAACATGGGCGGTCATTGCGGCAGCCGAGGCCGCTGGATCAAGCGCCATCGCGCCCCCGGCAAACCGCGCCGGATCATAGCGCCCGAGCAGCAAATTCGCGTCCGTCACCGCAGGCGCGCACCCGCCGCGCGCGTAACAGGCGGGCCCCGGATCAGCCCCCGCCGATTCAGGGCCAACCTCAATGCGCCCCATCGAATCGACATGTGCCAGCGATCCGCCGCCCGCGCCGATTTCCACCATATCAATCACCGGGATTCGCAACGGCAGGCCGGAGCCTTTACGGAAACGCCCCACCCGCGCCACCTCGAAGCTGCGCGCCGAATGCGGCAGAGCGCGGTCGATCAGACAGATTTTCGCCGTGGTGCCGCCCATGTCGAACGACAGCACTGAGTCCAAGCCCGCCCGCGCCGCAAGGTCCGCCGCGAAGATCGCCCCCCCAGCCGGGCCGGATTCCACAAGGCGGATCGGGAAGCGGCAGGCGGTGTCGATGGTGGTCAACCCACCACCAGAGAGCATCATGAAGATCGGCGCTTGCATGCCAATCTCGCGCAACTCCGCCTCCAGCAGTCGCAGATAGCGCGCCATTTTCGGCTGCACATAGGCATTGGCAGCCGCGGTGGAGAACCGCTCCCACTCGCGCATTTCCGGCGCCACTTCAGAGGCCAGCGAGATCGGCAGTTCCGGCCACGCAGCGGCGATGATCTCGCGCACCCGGATTTCGTGCGCCGGATTGACGAAGCCATGCAGGAACCCGACCGCCAGCGCCTCTACACTCTCGGCGCGTAGCCGGGGGATCAGCGCACGCACCGCCTCTTCACCAAGCGGCTTCAGCACCGCCCCGGTGTTGTCCATCCGCTCTGGCACCGTAAGGCGCAGCGAGCGGGGGATCAGCGGTTCGGGCAGGATGATGTCGAGATCGTATTGGTCGTATCGGCTCTCATTGCCCATCGCCAAAACATCGCGGAACCCCTCAGTGGTGATCAGCGCGGTTTTGGCACCCTTGCGCTCGATGATCGCATTGGTGGCCAGCGTTGTGCCATGCACCAAAACGTCGATATCGCCCGGCTTCAATCCTGCAATACCCAGGATCTGCGCCACCCCGGTCATCACCCCGCGCTCGGGTTCAAACGGAGTGGTGAGCACTTTTGTGGTGTGGCGCGCCGTGGCGGTCTCCAGCGCCAGATCGGTGAAGGTGCCGCCGATATCGATCGCCAATCGTACTGCCACATCTTGCTCCTGCGTCCATCCCCGGCCACGATAGCGTTAACCAGGGGAGGACCACATGAAACCGCGCCTTATCGTCAGCCGCCAGATGCCAAGCAGCGTTGGCGACCGAATTGCTCAAGAATTTGACAGTCCGAATCCGCAAGGGGCGGATATCAGCCCCGATGAGTGCCTGAAGCTGCTGGAAGAGACTCAGGCACCGGCTCTGATGTTCACCGGCTCGATCAAATTCACCGCCGATTACGTCGCCAAACTTCCCGCAAGCCTGAAAATCGCCGCCACCTGCTCAGTGGGCTACGACCATGTGGATGTGGCGGCCTGCAAGGCGCGCGGCTTGATTGTGACCAACACGCCAAAGGTGCTGGATGAGTGCACCGCCGATCTGTCATTCCTACTGATGCTCGGTGCTGCCCGTCGCGCCCGCGAATATGGCGTGATCATGCAAGACGGATGGCGCCGCGGCATCGGCATGGGCGAAATGCTCGGCGTGCGCGTATGGGGCAAAACCCTCGGCATTCTTGGCATGGGGGGCATCGGTCGCGCCATGGCCGCCCGCGCGCGCGGTTTTGGCATGAAGGTTGTCTATTGCAACCGCAACCGCCTGCCGCCGGAACTTGAACAAGATGCGACTTACTACCCCACCATCGAAGCGATGCTGCCGCATTGCGACATGGTGAGCCTGCACGCGCCTGCCACCGCCGAGACAAAGCGGATCATCAACGCCACCACCATTGGTCTGATGAAGCCGGGTGCCATCCTGGTCAACGCCGCGCGCGGCGCGCTGGTGGATGAAGACGCGCTGGTGGCCGCCCTCACATCTGGCCATCTCGCCGCAGCCGGGCTGGACGTGTTCGACAACGAACCGGCCTATGATCTTCGCTTCCGCGACATCCCCAGCGCGTTCATCCTGCCGCATATGGGCTCCGCCACGCATGAAACCCGCAAGGCCATGGGCGATTGCTGTATCGACAACATCCACTCTGTCCTGTCCGGCAACGGCCCGCTGACCCCGCTTTGGACGTGATCTGATGACCAAACCGAACCTGCTCGTCACCCGCCGCCTGCCTGAAGCGGTGGAAGTGCGGGCGCTGCACGACTACCACGCCACGCTCAATCTGGCGGACACGCCGACCACACCTGCGTCCATTCTCGCCGCCTCGGCGGGAATGGACGCGATTTTGTGCTGCACCTCCGATCGGCTGGATGCGGCAACAATTGCTGCGCTGCCGGCTTGCGTGCGGGTGATTTCCACCTTCTCCGTCGGCACCGATCACATCGATCTGGCAGCGGCAAAGGCGCGCGGCATTCCGGTGTGCAACACGCCCGATGTACTCACCGAAGCCACCGCCGAACTCTCCATGCTCCTCATCCTCGCCGCCTCGCGCAGGGCGGGTGAGGGTGAGCGCATGGTCCGCGCCGATGCCTGGACCGGCTGGGCACCCACGCAGTTGATGGGCCGACAGGTGAGCGGAAAGCGACTGGGGATTTTCGGCATGGGCCGCATCGGCCAGTCCCTCGCCCGCATGGCGCGCGGCTTTAATATGACAGTGCATTACCGCAACCGCTCCCGCCTCGCGCCGGAATTGGAACAAGGTGCTGTCTATCACGACAATGATGCGCATTTCCTTGCGCAATGTGACGTGCTGGCACTCAACGCACCCGGCGGGGCAGCCACGCTGAAATGGCTCAATGCCGATCGCATCGCCATGCTCCCACGCGGCGCGGTGGTGACAAACGCCGCACGCGGAACATTGGTGGATGATGACGCGCTGATCGCAGCACTGACATCTGGCCATGTCAGTTTTGCCGGTTTGGACGTCTTCGCGGGTGAGCCTGCGATCCATCCCGGCTATCGCGCCCTGGAAAACACGGTTTTGCTGCCGCATCTCGGCTCCGCCACCATCGAGACTCGCGATGCGATGGGCCATCTCGCCCTTGATGGCGTGGACGCGGTATTGGCCGGGCGCGTTCCGGGGAACCTCGTTTAACGTCGGATATGTCGCTGCTTTGCAATCGCTTTTGGCACAATGCACCGTCAATGAATGAGAAAGCCCGTGATAATTCCGGCACCCGTTACTGCGCGTAAAATGGCATATCCGACCCATACCGGGGTTATTCGCCGGATAGCTAAAGTCAGCCGAGGATTAATTCCGCTCAACCCACCAAGAAAAAAATATCTTTTGCGCAAAAAGCGTATAGGGTGAACTTGCGTTGAAACGCGTGCTTCGCGGGAGATCCCGCAGGTGGCGCATTTCCGCATTGGTGTAGCGAGCCACTCAGCTAGGCCGGTCGGTCTGAGGGTGGCTCCAGAGAGAATGACGAGAAAATGGCGACTGGTTCAGTTAAGTGGTTCAATGCAACCAAGGGTTTCGGCTTCATCGAGCCGCAGGGCGGCGGCAAGGATGTGTTCGTGCACATCACTGCCGTTCAGGCAGCAGGCCTGTCTGGCCTCAATGACGGGCAGAAGGTGACGTATGACGTCGCCGTCGAGCGCGGCAAGGAAGCAGCGGCGAACCTGAAGCTCGCATAATAGCGAATTTCAGTAGGGTTTGAAAAAGGGCGGCTCTTGAACGGGCCGCCTTTTTTTATGCGTTGACCGGGGTTGCAGGTCGCCATTTTGTCCGCCAACCGGTCCGGCGAGTTATCAGCCCGCCAGACCGGATGCCGGTATTAGCAATGGCTAGGCTGGACGTTCACGAGATAGGAGACACCGGTACCTGTCTGGCAGAATGCGTAGGTAGAACCGCCCACCGGGGTTGAAATCACGCGATAGCTATAGGTTCCACCTTGGGAATAATTATAAGCGATCACGCCTGATCCAGTGCCATCATCTGAAATCGTGTAAGTTCCCACTTGGGCGCTGGGATCTGCAGACGATAACGGTCCCATTTTATAATCGATCACAACTCCACTAGACCCGCCCGAGAGCAACTCATTCCACTGAGCACTTGGGAACGTCCCGGTGCAGGTATAACCTCCAGGAAGTTGAGACTGCAGCGTAGCAGTGGCGATAAAATTCCCAGTGGCGCTGCTGGCGCAATCGTATGCGTGCGCTTGACCAAAGGTGGTAGCGGCAATCAGCGCGCCAGCAACAGCATGAGCGATTGGCTTGAAAAACTTCATCTGGTTTCACCTCGATTTTCGTTAATTCTACAGATTTAGCGCCCCTCAATCAACGATATCAGTGTCTCTAATTGATCCGCCTCAACAGCTGGCTTGTCAGTGCGTATCCGACTGATGCG
>CAIZGT010000363.1 GCA_903932545.1 uncultured Rhodospirillales bacterium | reverse complement strand
TGGTCGGGGCGAGAGGATTCGAACCTCCGGCCCTCTGGTCCCAAACCAGATGCGCTACCAGGCTGCGCCACACCCCGACTGCAGGCGGACCCTAGTTTTCAATGGCTCGCGTTGCAAGCGTTAGCTGACACTATGGTGCATTGCCGAAAATGCGCTGATGCACCACGTCACCGATATGAATATCGAGTCTCTCGACCGTGCCCGCCGCAATCTCCAACGTGCCGCGTACCGGACCAGCGCTGGAAATCACAGCCAAGCTCTGCGGGACGGTGTGTTCGGCGATGTGATGAACCTTACCGTCCGGGTCGATAAACAACATGTCAAGCGGGGCGAGCGTATTGCGCATCCACATGTCTGAGCCGCGCACGGCGTGCCAGTCAAACAGCATTCCAGTGCCGTCCGGCACGCTGGTGCGGAACATTAACCCCACGGTTTGCTGCTCGCTGGTATCGGCAATTTCCACCATGAATTCATGGATCTTGCCGTCGCGCGTTACAATGGTGAGTTTTTCGGCGGGCAGTTTGTCCTGTGCTTTGGTGATATCGGCGACCTGCGCAAAAACCGGGGCGGTCGGCGCGGCGGCCAGGGCAGCGATGAATAACAAACGGCGCAAGATCATGTGAATACCTCGTCACGAAAAACATCGGCCAACGCTGCAATCTCTGGCCTCACCGGCCCGTCGCGCGGCGCGTCGCGAAGTGTGGTGAACCAATGCGCGGGCGGATTGCGGCCAGCGGCTCGGTTGTAGTCCAAACCACGCAGCACTGTCTCGGCCGCCAACGGCAGTCGATCAGGGATAACAAAATCATTGAGCATTGCCCATATCCCAGCCCAGCAGCGCGCCACTGTGTAGGGATTATAACCACCACCGCCGACGACCATCAGCCTTGGTGCGAGTCGGCGCACGGCGCGCACCACTTCCCAATAGACATTGTTGGACAAGCCGAGCTTGGCCAACGGGTCTTCCTCCAGCGCATCGGCGCCAGATTGCAGCAAAATCGCTTGCGGACGAAAGGCGCGGATCATCGGTAGCACGGCTTGGAGCATCAAAAACCGCATCTCGCTGTCATTGAAGCCCTGTGGCACTGGCAAGTTGCGCGCCATGCCGCCGGCGCGGTCGGTCACCAGCCCGGTCCCCGGCCAGCGTCCGGCTTCATGCACGCTGATGGTCAGCACCCGATCATCCTCGGCAAAGGCGTCTTGCACGCCGTCGCCATGATGTGCGTCAATGTCGAGATAGACGATACGGTCCAGCCCCAAATCGAGCCATTGCATGAGCGCGAGAACCGGGTCGTTGAGGTAACAGAACCCGCTGGCACGGTCGCGGCGGCCGTGATGGGTACCGCCACCGGGGCAATGGACCACCCCCCCCTTGGCGACAAGTTGCGCGGCCAGCATGGCACCTCCCGCCGAGGTTGCCGGGCGGGAAAACACTTCGCGATAAACCGGATTGCCCTCCGCTCCGATGCGATACCGCGCGCGTACCCAATCCGGCACCGATTGCGTGCGCTCAGCCTCCTGCAGCGCGGCAAGATAATCCGGATCATGGAACCGGGTGAGTTGCTCAAGCCGCGCCATCGGTGCCTCCACCGAGGAAGCCGGATCAAACCAGCCCATCGCCCGGATCAGGTCGGTGCAGCTTGACACCCGCGGGATCGCCAGCGGGTGCTTGGGGCCATAGGTGGAGCCACGGTAGATCTCGCTCCACACATAAACCGGACGGATGCGTGGGTCAGGTTGCATGTGGCTCAAGCCGACTAGGCGCGTGACAGATAGCCTCCATCCACTGGAATTGCCGCCCCGGTAACGAAATCCGAAGCGCGTGAGGCGAGGAATACTCCCGTGCCTGCCAAATCGCTCGGCTCCCCCCAACGACCGGCCGGCACACGTGCGAGCACGGCATCGTGCAGCCCAGCCACTTGGGCGCGGGCTTTTTGGGTAAGCTCAGAATCGATCCAGCCTGGTAGCACCGCATTGACTTGGATATTGTCGGCAGCCCACGACACCGCAAGAGCCTTGGACAGGTTCATGATCGCCGCCTTGCTTGCCGCATAAGGAGCGGCATAGGCCGAAGCGGTGACCGACATCACCGAACCGATATTGATAATCTTGCCGCCGCCCACGGCCTTGAAATGCGGATAGGCGGCCTGTGCTACATAGAATGCCGCGTCAATATTCACCGCCATCACACTGCGCCACTCGCCTTCGGTGAAATCCTGCGGTGGCTTGCGGATAGAAGTGCCAGCGTTGTTGACGACGATGTCCAACCGCCCAAATTGCGCCACGCAATCGGCCACCACGGCGAAACACACCGTTTGATCGGCGAGATCGGATTCGATGAAAATCGCGCCCTCCCCCAATTCGAGCAATGCCGCCTGTGCCTTGATAGCGTTGCGGCCAACGATGGCGACCCTGGCACCGGCTTGGTGCAACCCCTTTGCCATACCCAGCCCGATCCCACCATTACCGCCAGTGATCAGGGCCACTTTTCCGCTCAGATCGAACATAATTGCCATCCTCCAACCTGCGCCGTGTCTCCGGCGCTGAGATTTTGCTTGCGGCTCCGCGCTGGGCGAGGCACCGCAACTATGATGCGACACGAATCGTGATGCTGGCGAGGAGCCAAGAGCGGCCAATGACCACTCTACCAGACAGTTTTCTATCAGCGCTGTTCAACGCGCTACCGCAAGGCGTGGTTCTGCGGGACGCAAACGGTGTAACCGTTCTGCAATCGGCGGCTGCTGAGCGGCTCTGCGTGTCGGAGGAGCAGGATCTGTCCCGGCAACTGGTGCCGCTTGAAGATGGCGGCAGCATCGAGATCATCACAGACCAAAGTGCTGACCACGCCCTCGCGCGAGACGTGGCGCAAGCGCATGACGTGGCAGTGCGGGCAGGCCAGGCCCGCGCAGACTTCCTAGCGGTGATGAGCCACGAAATCCGAACTCCGCTCAACGGTATTCTTGGCGTCGCCGCTTTGTTGCAGGAGTTGCCGTTGGGACACGCCATCGGCTCGGAAGAGCGCGGTTATGTGGATATGATCGTTAGCAGCGGGCAGCATTTGCTGCGGCTGGTGAATGACATTCTCGATTTCTCGCGCTTGGATGCTGGCCGCCTTACGCTTGAGCGCACCGCGTTTGATCTGCGCGGCTTGGTTCGCAATGTTGTCGCATTGCTTAATCCGGACGCGCAGAAGAAGGGCGTTGCACTCAATCTTGAACTCGCGCCAGACCTGCCGCTCCGCGCGGCCGGCGATCCGGCAAGGTTGCGCCAGGTTTTACTCAATCTTGCGGGCAACGCGCTAAAATTTACCCCGTCAGGTTCGGTCACGATTGCTGTTACGATGATTGCGGATGACGGCGCTCAGGTGCGAATCGGGTTCAGTGTGGCCGACACCGGGATCGGTATCTCAACCGAAAATATGGCCAAGCTGTTTGACGCTTTCGAGCAGGCCGATAGTTCAATCTCCCGCCGCTTCGGTGGCAGCGGGCTGGGCTTGGCCATCTCGCGGCAATTGGTGCGCCAAATGGGCGGCGATATTACCGTCGAGAGCCGCCCCGGCCTTGGCAGCGTGTTCCGCTTTGAGGCGCTGCTGAGCGCGCGCCGTGCCAGTGACCGGCTGCCGGTGCTGGAAGATGGCACGATCGCCCCCCCCCCAGCGGCAGAGCCGCCGCCACCGGAAGCGCCAAAGCCAGTCCACACGTTGGCTCCCATCCGTGTGCTGATCGCTGATGACAACGCGACCAACCGCGTTGTCGCCAGCCGGGTGCTGGAGCGTTACGGTCACAGCGTGCGATCGGTGGAAAATGGGCGCGAGGCGGTGGATGCCATTCAGGCAGAAGCGTTCGATCTGGTGCTGATGGACATGATGATGCCGGAGTTGGACGGTTTGGCCGCCACCAGCGAAATCCGCGCTCTGCCAGCACCAATCCGATTTGTGCCGATTGTTGGCCTTACTGCCAACACTTCTCCCGATGATATCGCCGCCTGTTTGGCATCTGGCATGAACAGTGTGGCCACCAAACCGATCTCAGGTGCGCAACTGATTGCGGCGATGGCCGAGGCCCTGGCCAGCCTCAAACCCGTATCAACGAAGTGGCCGTTGCTTGATGCGACCCAAGTGCCGCTCACCAAAGAGAACCGTCGTTTCGATCCGGCGGTGCTCGACCGTCTTCTGCGTCATGGACGCAACAGTGGAGAGAGCGATTCCACCCTCGCGGCCGATATTGAACATTTCATCGGTGCGGCAACCGAATTACTTGCGGCTCTACGCAGCGCACGACACGGCAATGATGATGCGATTCTGATACAGCGTGCCCAAGCGCTCGGGCCGCGCGCCGCTCGCTTTGGCTTGATGCGTCCGGCAAGGGCGGCGCTTGACCTCACGGGAACATCTGAGACGGCAACTGCGCTTGAGGCGTTCGCAACCTCGCTCACGTCAGGCCTTGAAGACCTGCGTGAGTGGCGACGCGGCTCGTTGCGGGGATAAGGGGTTTAGGCCCGACCCAAATGCGGCGCGCCAACTTCGTGCAGCAATTCAGATGAGACCCGGTCAAGCGCGACTTCCGCAGCGGTTGCAGCGGCTTCGATCACCGAGAAGCGTGCCAGCAGTTCAATCGCATTGTCAGGTGCGGCCGTCATCGCAGCGCGGCATGCCCGCTCCAGACCAACAGCGCCAACCGCACCGGCGGCACCGGCCAAAGCATGCGCGGCGCGGCGCATTGGCTGAGCCTGGCCTGCCTCAGAAGCCACGCGCAATGCTGCGGTCAACCGGTGCAGATCGCCCGCAAACAGCCCCAGCACATGGCGCACGTCCGCCAGCGGGAGATCTTCACGCAGTTGCACAGCAAATTCCGGTTCATGGAACAACGCGGAAACCCCGGGCTCGAAAATCTCGGATTGCTGTAACATCTTTACGGACCCTTCGGCGTGGTGCAACTCGTTAACCAATAGTTTGGTATCGCATTGCAACATGTCGCGTGTCATCGGTTGAAGAGTGTCCTCTCGCAATTGTGTAGCAACCGAACCTAACGCATACAGCTTAAATTTGTTTTAAACAGATCAACCGCGCAGCGCCGGAACACGCTCATAAAGCGCCTGTGTCAGCGCCTCCCGGCGGTCCCACAGGCTTCGATACCACATCTGCCGCGCCTCCATCTGATAAGCCAACATCCGATAGGCCCGCACATATTGCCGAGCTGAGTCGGCCATCATCATTGCGTTCCAGGAATTTCCTAGCACGCTGCGCAAATGCAGCTGCATCTCCTCGGGTGTGCTAAACACAAGGCCGGTCTGGCCGTTTACAATGCTTTCGCCATAAACCACGGAACTGGCAATCGACAGCACGCGAGCCGCAGAGGCTTCAATGAATTTGAGATCGGATTTACAGCGGTTGAACGGGTTATCCCGCAACGGCATCAGGCACAGATCGCTTTCCGCTAGCAGGCCGAGATAGGTGTCGTAGTCACACAACGGGAAAAATGCCTTGTGCGGAGTGTCCAGCGCGTCAAAGAACGCCTGATCACCCACCACCCGCATTGTCAGCCGATCTCCCGCCTCGCGCAGCACTTCATTAAGGGCAGGCATCAACTCGGGCCACTCATGTTCGCGGTTAATGCCCCCGAACAGCATTTTCAGCTGCTGATGGTCACTGAAATTGCGCGGCGGGCGCAATTCGTCGATGGCGTTGGCGAACACGCCCAGTTCCGGATTGCGCTCCCCCAACACGGCCGCAAGCGCGGGTGTGGTGGTCTGCACCGCGTGCACCCCACTGAAATTGAGAATATCCGGGCGCTGCAACACCTGCAGATAATCGGGATGATCGTCAAACTCGCACACCACCACATAGCCCTCAGCGAGCAGTTCTCGCAGCATTGGCAGGTCGTATTCCGCAGTTAGACATGGCCGGTGGAAAATATAGACACGTGGCGTATCACCCAGATTGCGGGCAATTTTGCGATTGCGCAGCACATGGCTGCCAAAATCCGGCG
>CAIZGT010000362.1 GCA_903932545.1 uncultured Rhodospirillales bacterium | reverse complement strand
GATCTCAACATTGGCTGAAGCCAGTTTCGTCAAAACCAAGGCGCATTGCCTTGAAGTGTTTCAGCGCGAAGTGCGCAAATGACGGCGCGCAGCTTTACCCCGTTCATCGGCGTGATCGGCTTTCTCGCCGCGTGGTATTTGGCTGTGGCCACGCATCTGATCGATCCGGTGCTGCTGCCCACGCCTGTGGTGATCGGCAAAACAATTTGGAATGGCATGGTTGGCGGCGGGATCAGCGCCGATGTGTGGAAAACCGTGCGGCGCGTGGTGCTGTCGGTGTCCCTCGCGGCGGGGATCGGTATTCCGCTGGGCGTGATACTGGGCGCGTCTGAACGCTTGTACCGTTCGCTGGAATTCATCATCGACTTTTTTCGCTCCACCCCAGCCAGTGCGGTGTTCCCGCTTTTCTTGGTGATTTTCGGCGTTGATGATCGCACCAAAGTCTATATCGGCGCATTTGGGGCGATCCTCGCCATCGTGTTCAACACGGCCTACGGGGTGATGAACGCCCGCAAAACGCGCGTTCAGGCGGCCCGCATTATGGGGGCATCGCGGCTGCATATTCTGCTGGTGGTGCTGCTCGAATCACTGCCGCAAACGTTCATCGGGCTGCGCACGGGAGTGTCGATTTCGCTGGTCTCGGTGATCGTGGCCGAGATGTTCCTCGGCTCCACAGACGGCATCGGCCAGCGCGTATTTGAGGCCGAGACGATGTTTGACATGCCGAAAATGTATGCAGCGATCTTTTGTGCGGGATTGCTGGGCTATGTGCTCAATCTGGCACTCAGCTTGGCGGAGCGGCGTTTTGTGCATTGGGCCGGCCGATGAACGATTCCCCTGATATGATCGCGGTTGAACACGCCGCCGCGATGCCCGTTCTTGCGGATTTCTTGTCATACGCGGACCACCAAGCCATCAACCCCTTGCATCTACCAACCAGCGCCGACGAGCTTGCGCGTTTGGCGCGGCGCGATATGGAACTGACCCGCTATCCGATGAAATCTTGGGTATTGCCCAAGTTCGCGCCGGACGGTAGCCGGGCGTTGGACGTGCTGGTGGTTGGTGCCGGGCAAGCCGGATTGGCGACCGGGTTTGGATTGCTGCAGCAACGCGTCGAGAACATCCTGCTCATCGATGAAAACGCTCCGGGCGCGGAGGGGCCGTGGGCGACCTATGCGCGGATGGAGACTTTGCGCACCCAAAAGGATGTTGGCGGGATAGAATGCGGGGTGCCAAGCCTCTCGCTGCGGGCATGGTACGAGGTGCAATACGGCGCGCAGGCGTGGCGCGATCTGTATAAAGTGCCGACCGCAGCGTGGGCGCGTTATCTCAACTGGTATCGCGTGACGACCCAACTCCCAGTGCGCAACCACTGCCGGATGGTCCGTTTTGGCCCGTCCAGCGTAGCAGGCTTGATCGAAGTCGAGGTGCGGGACAAGGCCGGGCAGCGTTCGCTGCTCTGGACGCAAACATTGGCGCTCGCCACTGGCATTGAGGGCAACGGGCGGCGTTTCATCCCGCCCGTGGTGCGCGACAATGTGCCAAAGGCGTTCTGGGCGCATACCCAGGAAGACATTGATTTTACGGCGCTGAAGGATAAATCGGTCGGTGTTGTGGGCGGCGGGGCATCGGCCTTCGACAATGCCATCAAGGTGGCAGAGGCCGGGGCCGCTCGGGTGGATTTGTATCATCGTGCGCCCGATTTGCGGTCGGCCAACGGCGTGGCTTGGAGTGAATTTAACGGCTACTTGGCGCATTTCCCCGATCTAGACCTCGCACAGCGATGGCGCTTTGCGCGGCAGATGAAGGCGCTGCGCAGTGGCCCGCCGGTTCGCACAGTCGAGAAAGCGCAAGCGACCGCGAACTTGGTGATCCATCCTGGCTCGTCTTTCGAGCGACTTGAGATGCTAGACGCGCATGTGTTGGTGCATGCAACTGATGGCGCGCGGGCGTTTGATTTTCTTATTCTCGGAACCGGCTACGAAACCAACGTGGCTCTGGCGCCTGAGTTCATCGAGCACATGGACAAAATCGCACTCTGGCAGGATGTCTTCACGCCGCCGCCGGGTGAAGATGATCCTGGCCTGATGCGCTCGTGCCATTTGGGGCCGAATTTCGAGCTTCAGGAAAAGACGCCCGGCTGCGCGCCTTGGTTGGCTGCGGTTTTCAATTTCAGCCGAGGCGCCAACGCCAGCATGGGGCCGATGCCGATCGGCCTATCTGGGATCAAATTCGGCGTTCCCAGGCTGGTGCAGGGCATCACCAAGCGGCTGTTTGTATCCAATGCGGCAGCCTACCTCGAAGGCATGAAGCTCTGGCAGCAGGGAGATAATGTTTATGAACGCTAAGGATCAACACGAGACGCCACGCGACGGTGCTGTGATCAGCGGCTTGCTGCATGTGGCGATCAAGACGCATGATTTGGAAGCGACGCGCCGCTTTTACTGCGATGTGATCGGCCTCACCGAAGCCTTTCGACCCGATTTCGGCTATCCGGGTGCATGGTTGGCGATCCCCACACCGATCGGCACGGCGATCATGCATATCTATGCCGGACGTGCCGCCCTTGATGCCAAGGGGGAGATTCCGGTTGGGATGGGAGCCATTGATCACGTGTCTTTGGTGGCATCGGGCTACCACGCCTTCATCGCCCGGTTCCGCAATGCGGGGGTCGAATGGCGAGAGTTTCTGGTGCCCAACACCACACTCTGGCAGCTATTTGTGCACGACCCGTCTGGCGTCCAACTTGAGCTCACCTTTGAAGGCCGTGCGGAGGCTGGTCCGCCGCCTGATATGTCGGAAGCGCGCCGCTACCGAGCGTTCGCTGCGCCCGCATAGCGCCAATTTCTGCGTCTAAAGCGTGATTTGATTTCGGCGCTATTTGATCCGAGACAACGCGCGCAATGTCAGCGCGCGCTTGACCGACAGATCGCGACAGTTTCGCGCGCCAATTTGCCGCCGCTGGCGCACTCAGTCGCAACCCTGATCGCGCTTCCACTGTGCCAGCAACACATCACGGCCGTCGCGCAGATCAACGCCGTTGCGGATGGGATAGCGTGCCCATCTGCCCTGCCGCCCGGCCCACAGCGCGTGATTGAACGCATCAACGTCGAGATGGTCTTCCACGGTGAAGTTTTGCCCCGCCGACACGCGCTCCCAATAGGCCTGATCGCGCAACCACATCTCCCGGCACAAAATCGGCCCGGCGAGCGACGCTGCCTTGGCAGGCAATGGCAATTGGGTTTGGCGCAAAACATCTGGCACAATCGCGCGATATCGCCACGCGGATTGGCTCAAATCAAACACCTCGTCCATCGGCGATGCCAGCCCGTCATTCAGGCCCATCGGCGGCAGGCCGAGCACGCCCTCTATCGTGCGAAGCATCGAGACGGTTGTATAATGCGCTGAAACCAGAGCGTTTTGCTTCACGTAGGGCCCGATCACAAAACCCAAACTGCGATGCGCGTCCACATGGTCAGGGCCATTTTGCGCATCATCCTCCAGCACGAAAATCAGCGTCGAATCCGCAACGCGGGAGCGTGCGATGCTTTCAACCAAAAGCCCCAACGCATAGTCATTGTCAGCGAATTGCGTCTCGGCGGTGGCCACGCCGTCAATCGCTTTGCCGAACTCCCCCAGATGATCATGCGGCAGGCGCAACAACGTCAACGCGGGCACGCGGCCGGCACGATCCTGTTCGGCGAACTCACGTTGCCACTCTCGGATGCGCCAGAAATCTGGGAATTTCATATCAAAACCCCGATAATACGGGTCCGAGTGTTCCATCAGGCGCGGTTTGGTTGACCGAAACACCGCAATCCCCTTGGCCGCCGGATCATGCTCCAGCGGGGCATGGGTCGGGCTGTCCGGATCAGTCATCGTGAAATCGCCATAGAAGCCGTAGTTGCGAATGGATAGCCCTGCCCGCAGCGCAAGATTCCAGATATAGCCCTGGCCTTCGCCACCCTCCCCGTTCTGGGCAGACGCATCTGGCGCGGCCACATCGGCGGTACCCGGCAGCAAATCCGGATCATCCGGCACCAGCGGATCAGCGGCCCGACGCGCGGCGAGGGTGGCTAATCCGACGTTGATATTGCGGTTCTCACCTTCCCAGTCATAGGCCAGGCCGCGCTTGGCGTAGGACACCGGAACGGTTTTCTCCGTCATATCGGTTGTCCGCGCGGCAGTGGACCAATTCCAGCCGGTCGGGCTTACGGCGCCCGCATCGTAGAAATTGTCCAGAGTGACAAAATTCCGGGCAAGCGCGTGATGGTTGGGGCTGATTGGCTCCGGGAACAAGGCGAGTTTCGGATCGCCGTTGCCACGCTCCAAATCGCCGAGAACCTGATCATAGGTGCGGTTTTCCTTGATCACGTAAATCACGTGATGAATGCGCTCATGCAGCGCGGCCAACATGACGTCGCCGCGTGCCAGCGCGTCGATCGCCGAAAAATGATCGTTTTGCGCGACTTGGCGCGATAATAGGGCGAGTTCAGCTGGAGTCGGCATCGGCAGCGTGAGAAATCCTGCTTTTTCCAGTTGCAGAACATATTGGTTGTTCTTGTCACAACCAGCGGTCGCGCTGCGACAACCATCCGGATTGGGGCCGGGAACCGACTTGCCGTTCACCGCATAGAGATACGTGCCATTCTGGCCTGCTGCCACGGCATTGGGGTACCAGCCCGTTGGAATCAGGCCGATATTGCGGCTTTTCCTATTGCCTTTGGGCACATCATCGTCATCATCATCATCGTCTGCTGCGCTGGGTGCCGCGGCGGGCAGAACGTCTGATTCAAGCTGGATGACGCCAATGGCATTTAGCCCGCCGAGGCTGACAAACAGCACATGCTCGTCTGGCGATAAGGCGAGGAAATTCGGATTAGCCCCAAGCAAACCACCCAAATTGGGCAGCAACTCGGCTGGTGCGGTGGCCAGGATATCGGCCAGAACTTGGTTCGTTGCGGTGTTAATCGCGGCCACGCTGTCCGAATTGTCGAGGGCTGCATATAGAATTTTGCCGTCACGGCTTGCCAACAAATGGTTCGGCTGTCCGCGCAATTTGATCCGCGCGGCCACCGTGATCTCCGCGCCCTGCACGTCCAACGCCAGCACTTCACGGTCGCGTTGCACCGAGACATAGGCTCGGTTGGGCGATGTCCAGACAACCCACCAAGGATAGCTGCCACCGGGCTCACCAGCACGTGCTGCGTCAATGCGCCCCGGTCGCAGATCGCGTTCGGCCAGCACACCGCCCGAGTTGGCATCCAGCAGGGTGACGGAGTCATTTTCATAATTGGCAACCAGCACCGCCCGCCCGTCTGGGCTTGCGGCGATACCGCTGACGACCGGCTTTATCTTCAGCCCGTTGCCGGATTGATGCCCGAGCTTTGCCGTCCAGTCGGCAATGAAGTCTTGGCGCAGCCGACGGAAGCGATACACCGCATCGTCCACCCCGCCGCTGACATAAAAGGAACCCCCGTCTGGCGCCCACGCCAAGCCCACGAAGCTATTGGGCACCGGGATTGCCTGAAGCTGGGTTGGGGCGCCAGAGGAGACATCAAACACGAACACATATTCGTTGGAATCGGCCGCAACCTGTTTGCCGTCCGGCCCGTTCGCGCGATTGAAGCCGCTGGTGAGGATCAGCAGAACCTTGCCGTCTGGCGACAACGCGGCGCTGACCGCCGACTCGACAAGGTGGTTTGGCATATCCGGCAGATGCGGATTGAGCGGCTGGAACAGCGCCCCGCGCGCCGCCTGCGGTGTAATCTGCATGCCGGTCGGCAAAATCTCCGCCTGCGCCACGCCGCTCCACACCAAGGCCAACAATGCCAAACGCCACATGCCGGGACTTCTCCATTGTCGCGATGTGATCTGCGATCGAGGCAGCGCGTGTCTAGCGAGGGCGTATGAATTTTTGGCGGAACAGGAGATGAGCCTCAATACAGCGTGCGACGTTACCAACATGCGACAATGCAGCTTGTCGGCCAGAGAGGTAAGGCATTGCTGAATATTGAGATTCGCCCGTCACCGCGATGCGTAACGATGCACGCTTCCTGCCACTGGCCCACCTCAAGTGGCAACAGTCATTAACAATTCATGCTCCTGAACAAATTCAAACCAGTATTTTTTTGGTTTGACCAAATGTTGATGCTTCCATTGCCTTACGGCTTGCTATCGGTATTGACGCTGGAGAACTGGTAGCCATATCCCTAATTGCAAAGTCACCAACGAATAGGACCCAACGCATGAAGCGTCTTTTGATTCTCGCCGCAATCGCTGCCCTCGCCAGCACTGCGGCTTTCGCGGCGGATGTTGAAGCCGGCGGCAAGGTGTTCAAGGCGCAATGCACCGCATGCCATGCCATTGTTGAGCACAAGAAGCTGATCGGGCCGAGCCTCTACGGCGTTGTTGGCCGCAAGGCGGGCACCGAGGATTATCCTTATTCAGAGGCGAACAAGAATTCTGGTTTGGTGTGGGATGAAGCCACGCTGGACAAGTATCTGACCTCGCCCAAAACGGTGGTACCCGGCACCAAGATGACCTATGCCGGGTTGAAGAACGATGAACAGCGCGCCAACCTCATCGCATATCTCGCGACGGTGAAATAACGCTTGGAAAGGTGGGCGGGAATTACTTCCCCGCCCACTCCGTCAGCAATTTGTCGTCATCCACCAAGGGCTGACCCACGACGCGTTCGGGAATTTCCCACACTACCAGCGAGGGCTTGGATTCTTTGAAGGTGGGGCCGTTGAAGTATTTCTGCGCTGCCTTGGCAAACCCGCCGCCTGCTTCGGCGACGTTGAGCACCGGGGCCTTCAGTTCTTCCTGCAAATGTCCAGCGAAATTGGCGTTCACCGAGTAGGACGAGCCGACCAGCGTTACCTCTACTTTCGGGCCATCATCCAGCAGGCCGCCGGCATCGGCAGCGGATTTCACCTCGGCAGTGTGTTCCAAATGCTGGCGGTCAATCATCGGACGCAGCTTGATCGGTAAGCCGTCGGGGATTTTATCCAGGCTCATCAGGCGCAGCAAATCACCCGGGCCATCGGTTTCAGCAGCATCTGCCGTGGTTTTGAACACATGGCTACGGTCGATTTTGGCCGTCACATTCGCAGCGATTGTCTTGGCAGCAAGCGCCGAACCCAGTTGGCTCCAATGGGTATCAGTCCGCCACCACAGTGCGGCGCGATCTGGCTGGGCGGCGAAGGTGGCGTTCACGTCCACCACTTTCAGGCCACGCTTGCGGAGCAGATCAAGCCAAGCAGGCAGGCGCGCGTCAGCCTGTTTGGAGCGTGGGCCAGTCTGAAATTCCGGCTCCAGCCGCGCCTTATCGGGCAGCACGGCCACAACGAGATCAATTCCTTGCGCCTTCAACTTGGCCGCCACTTTCGCCAGCGTGTCGGCGCGCGCCGCCATATTGGCATCCGCGTGCTCAAACGGGCGCAATTCGTCGATCAGATAGAGCCAGTCATTGTCGCCCGCCCACACTTGTGGGCCGCCGGAATGGAACAAGCGCCAGCGGAACACGCCACCGGCGGCGCGGAAGAAGCCGTCCACCGGTAGATTATGTGCCAGCGCATAATTCATCGCCGCCGCGGTCCGGCCTTGCATGAAGGCTTGGAAATCCAGCGTTGCATTCAACCGCTTCAAGCCGTCCGGCGTCTGGATCGCGCCGATACCAAGGCCGAAGCCGATGGCGAGCGAAATTGCCATCACCGCGCCTTGAATGCGCTGGCCAAGCGGGCGAACGGACGGGTCGTCTTTGAGAACGAGATTGTCTTTGGTGGCCATGTCGCGCGCCCCCCGATCAGAACTGGAAATAGAGGAAAGGCACCGCATCGCGGCTATACAGCAAAATCATTGCCATCACGTAGCCGAGCAACGGCCCGACCGTGACACAGAAATTGCCGAATTTGGTTGCCGCGAATGGGGTTTTGGCGGGCGGCAGCAGCGCGTGCTTGTCGCCCCGGATCAGCGGCAGATAGACGAACAGGATCGCAATCGGGATGAACCACAACCGATCCGGCGTGAGCTGCCATGCCAGGTTTTCGCTCATGCCGCCAAAGCCGTGCAGGCCAAACATGCCCGCATAGATGCCAAACGCGCTCGCCAAATCCTTCGCGCGGAACACCACCCAGCCCAAGATCGCCACGAACATGGTGATCGAACAGCCCAGCCAATACGGCATCGGCTTCTGTCCTGGCATACGCGACCAATAGCGATGGATCGCCAGCGAGCCGCCATGCCACAGGCCCCAGATCACGAAATTCCAGCTAGAGCCGTGCCACAACCCACCAATCGCCATCACTGCGATGAGGTTGATATAGGTCCGCACCGGCCCCTGACGGTTGCCGCCAAGTGCGATGTAGAGATAGTCGCGCAGGAAGCGGCTCAGCGTCATGTGCCAACGCTGCCAGAATTCCTGAATCGAGCCTGACAGATAAGGATTGTTGAAGTTCGACGGGAAATGGAAGCCGATCATCCGCGCCAAGCCGATGGCCATCAGCGAATAGCCCGCAAAATCGAAATAGAGCTGCAAGGTGTAGGTGATCGCGCCCAACCATGCGTCCACAAAGGACGGGTCGGTGAAGTTGAAGATCACATCCACCACTGGGCTCAGCGTGTCCGCGAGCGCGGTTTTCATTGCGAAGCCTACCATGAAGATCGAAGCGCCGGTGCCGAATTGTTGCAGCGAATGATGGCGCTTTTTCAACTCATCGGCGATCTCGGCATAACGCACAATCGGGCCTGCGATCAGCTGTGCGAAAATCGCCTTATAGGCGGCATAGTTCAGATACGAGCGGCTGACCGGCACAGTGCCGTTTCGGATGTCGATCAGATAGCTGACCGATTGCAGAATGTAGAACGACAAGCCGATGGGCAGAATGATGTCGTCCCAAGGTGTGGGGTTGAACCCAAATGTGCTGACCACCGCGTTGTAATTTCCAACCATGAAGTTGGCGTATTTGAAATAGCCCAGCGCGCCCAAATTGCCGAACACGCCAAAGCGCATCAGATTCCGGCCAGCAATGGTTTTCGGGTCCACATATTCCATCCCGCGCGCGACGAGATAGGTGAAGGTGGTCATCGTCACCAGCAGGCCCAGGAAATCCACCCGCCACCAGGCGTAGAACCCCCAGGAGAAGAACAGGATGGTGTAGTTCCGGAACTTTTCCGGCGTGATAAAATAAAAGCCGAAAAAAAGCGGCAAAAAGAGGAACAGGAACTCGAACGAGGCAAAAATCATGTTCGCTAAGCCGCTTCCGGAGGGTGGCCGAGATGAGCCGCGCGGGGCTGCCCACGCCCTTATGCATCATTCCGCGCAGCACCAACAGTCATGTACGGTTACGAAATTGATCACGGATTCGTGGGAGACGATGACGGATTTTCCGCCCAAGCGGCGAGGCGCTTCTCGTCTTCGCCGAGCGGGTACACCAGCACGCGCTCAGCGATTTCCCAAATCACCAAACGCGGCGGGCGCTGCGCAAACTGTAAGCTGGTGAAATATCGTTCCGCCGAGCGGGCAAATCCACCGCCAGCAATCGACACGTTTTCCACCGGCGCGCCCAACGCCTCTTGCAGTCGCCCGCCAAAATTGGAGCGGAGCGAGAATGACGTGCCAACAAGCGCCACTTCGGCGGCTGCGTCGTCACCAAGCGTGCCGCCTTGCGCGGTCGGATCAATGATCTCAACCGTGCGCTCCTGATGCCCAATATCTCCTGCCGGGCGCAATTTGATGAAGATGTCGCCGGGGAGTTGCGCCAGCCCCATGCTGTAGATCAGGTCATTGTCCAACTCGCTCTCGGCGGCTTCTATGTGCGTGACAAAATGATGATTGCGGTTGATCGGCGTGGTGACCGCCGCCGCCACCGCCTTGGCTGCGATGGCCGCCCCGGTTTGGCTCCAATGCGAATCGGCGCGCCGCCACAAGCTGTCCGGATCGCGTTGCGCTGCGAACACATCATAGATCTGCGCCGTTTTCAGTCTCAGCCCCGCGCTCAGGCGGTTCCATGTCGCCAGCCGATGCTCCGCCTCGACGGAGAGTGGAATGGTTCGGTTCGCCGTCGCGATTTCGGACTTCATCGGCACGATCACCATCAGAATATCGATCTTGCGTGCCGCCAGCCGGGCTGCGACCTTCCCGATGATCGCAACGCGGTCGGACATGTTGGCTTCCGCATTTTGTGCCGGGCGGATTTCATCCATCAGATACAGCCAATCATTTCGCCCGACCCACACCACAGGCCCGCCAACCCCAAATACGCGCCAGCGAACCAGGGCATGAGCGGTTTGCAGCAGTTGATCACCGGGCAAATAATGCGCCATCGCGAAGTTGATGACCTTGGCCGTCTCGCCCCGCATCAGCGCGCCGAGGCTGGATTTCTCGCGCAGATGCTTCATGGCATTGGGCGAGGTGATCGCAAGCAGGCCCAGGCATAAGCCCATGGCCAGCGACAGCCCCATCGCCACGCCGAGGATTTTGCGCGAGAGCGACCGGGCCACCGCATCGCGCGATCTGATATTTGTGTCAAACGCGCCAAACATCAGCATCGCCTCACGCTGCATGTATGAAATGCGGCCTTCCACGTGCAAACTTTAGGCCGACATCGCCGCCTTCACCTTATCGGCCCGCAACGGCAATTCGCGCAATCGCAACCGGGTTGCATCCTGCAACGCATTGGCCAAAGCCGCGGCAGTCGGCCCCGCCGCCGCTTCCCCCGTTCCGAGATACGGCGCTCCAGGGCGGTCAATGACCGAGACATTCACGCGCTCGGGCACATCGCCAAAGCGCAGGATCGGATAGCCCGCCCAGGTGTTGGAGGTGATATGGGTGCGGCTATAAGCCACCTGTTCCAGCAGCGTCCAACTCGCCGACTGAATAATGCCGCCTTGGGTTTGGTTCACAATGCCGTCGTGGCTCACCACTTCGCCGCTATCAATTGCGGCTTCAGCGCGCAGCAGGCGGATCAGGCCGCTGTTATGGTCGACGCTGATTTCGACAGCGATTGCGAGATAAGCGGCAAGGTTTTTGTAGCGCGCGAAGGAAAAGCCGCGACCGTGGCCGGGCTTGGCCTTATATCCTGCCCAGTCAAATTTCGCCGCAGCCAGCTTGATCACATCCAGCGCACGCGGGTCGGTGAGATGTGCGAGGCGAAATGCCACCGGGTCCGCCTTCGCGGCCAGCGCCAACTCGTCCATGAAGCTCTCGATGCTGAACACGTTGGCATACGCCCCAAGCCCACGCTGGGCAGAGACGCGGAGCGGTTCGTCCGGTAGGAAGTGGTGCGTTACTTTTGCATTCGGGAATGCATAGAGCGGAATCCCGTTGCGATCCCCACCGCCCTCTGGCTGCGGAATCGGCTTCGGCGGCGGCGGG
>CAIZGT010000361.1 GCA_903932545.1 uncultured Rhodospirillales bacterium | reverse complement strand
TGGTGGACACCGACGAGGAAGTGTTCGAGATGAACAACGGCTGCATCTGCTGCACCGTGCGCGGCGATCTGATCCGCATCCTGGGCGCGCTGATGAAGCGCAAGGGCCGCTTCGACGGCATCATCATCGAGACGACTGGGCTGGCCAACCCGGCCCCGGTGGCGCAAACCTTCTTCGTGGACGACACGATCAAGGCGCGCACCAAGCTTGATGCGATCATCACAGTGGTGGACGCCAAGCATCTGCCACAACGCCTGCTCGACAGCAGCGAAGCTGCTGAGCAGATCGCGTTTGCCGACACGATCGTGCTGAACAAGATCGACCTTGTGACGACAGAACAGGCCGATGCGGTGGAGACGCAGATCCGTGCGATCAATCGCACCGCGCGCATTATCCGCGCCGAGAAATCGAACGTGGATATCAGCCAATTGCTCAATCAGGGTGCGTTTGATTTGAGCCGCGTGCTGGAGCATATGCCGGCATTCCTCGATAGCGATGATCACGAGCACAATGACGACATTATCTCGATGAGCTTTGAGGCACCCAGGCCGCTGGATGCGGAGAAATTCAACGCCTGGATCAGTGAGTTACTGGCGCAGAAAGGCCAGGATTTGCTGCGCACCAAAGGCATTCTGTATTACGCCGGTGAGGAGCGCCGGTTTGCGTTCCAAGCCGTGCATATGATCGCGGATGGTGATTTCATCAGCGCGGGCAAGGGTGAGGATCACACCTCACGCATCGTGTTCATCGGCCGCAACCTTAACCGCCCGCAATTGCGGCGCGGGTTTGAAGCCTGCCAGGCGGCTTGAGCATGGGGGAGACGGTCAACGCAGATCACATCCTCGAAACACGCGGCACCGCCAGCCAGTTCGACGCTTATGTGGTGTCTGCCACCATCGACGACACTGGCACCGCTGCGTTCGGGATGGGAGACGGCACCATCCGGCTGAACAGCCGCGCCACTCCACTCAGCTGGCTCAACGCCGAGGCGCATGACGGTGCGCTGCTGGCCCTCGCAACCGATCCCTCCGGCACCGGCTTCGTCTCGGGTGGCGATGATGGCACCGTGATGCGCACCCAGGCGGATGGCAGCGTTTTGAAGCTCGCGTCGTTCGGCAGCAAATGGGTTGAGCAGATTGCGGTGTTTGGCGATCCGAAGGCGAAGCTAATCGCCTGTGGGGTGGACAAGAAACTCGTGCTGCTCAACGGCAAAGGGGCTGAGCTAAAAACGGTGGAGCACCCCTCAACCGTCACCGGCATCGCCTTTGATAGCAAAGGCAAGCGGGTGGCTGCGAGTCATTACAATGGGGCGAGCCTGTGGTATGTGGCCTCCAAAACTGACAATCCGCGCGTATTGGAATGGAAGGGCAGCCACATTGGCATCGCTTTCAGCCCCGATGGCGACCATGTGGTGACGTCGATGCAGGAGAATTCGCTGCATGGCTGGCGGTTGAGCGATGGTCAGCATATGCGCATGAGCGGCTATCCGTCGAAAACGGCGTCGCTGTGCTTCACCCGCACCGGCAAATGGCTGGCCAGTTCCGGGGCTGAAAGCATCGTGCTCTGGCCGTTCTTCGGTGGCGGACCGATGGGGAAATCACCAACCGAACTCGCAGGCGGTGATGACGTGCTGTGCTCCGCGTTGGCGAGCCATCCGGTGCAAGACGCGGTGGCGGCGGGGTTTAGTGACGGGCTTGTGGTGATGGCCGATATCAACTCCGCGCGCATTCTGCCAATTGCAGGCACCGGGCGCGGTATGGTGACGGCGATGGCGTGGAGCCCCACCGGCACACATCTCGCGTTTGGCACTGAGACCGGATTTTGCGCGGTGGTGGACTTTACCAAGCGATAAATACCGCTACCTTCTGTTGAGAAAAAACGTCGGGGGATGTGATGATCACGAATCACGGGCTGCGGATGCCGAAGCTGGGCCTTGGCACCTTCCGCATGAAGGGCCCGGAATGCACCGAGGCGGTGCTGGGCGCGTTGGCGCGCGGCTATCGCCACATCGACACCGCGGTGATGTATGGCAACGAGGACGCGGTGGGTGAGGCGCTCTCCTACAGCTCGGTGCACCGCGCCGACATTCACCTGACGACGAAAGTGTGGTGGGACCAACTCGCCCCAGACGCGATGCAGCGTTCGATTGAAAACAGTCTCAAGCTGCTGCAAACCGATTATGTGGACCTGTTTATGATCCACTGGCCTTCAGCGGATTTGAACCTTGCGGCCTCGCTCGCAAAGCTGGTGGCGATCAAGGAGGCGGGTTTGGCGCGCAATATTGGGGTGTGCAACTTCCCGATGGGCCTGTTCCGCCGAGCGGTGGAAGAGGTTCAGGCACCGATTGCGGTGCATCAGTTCGAGTATCACGTGCTGCTCGACCAGGCCAAGATGGTAGAATACTGCCAGTCCAAGGGTATCGTGGTGACGGCATATTGCCCATTGGCGCAGGGCAGGCTGGCGGATTACCCGGCGTTGGCTGAGCTTGGCACCAAGCACGGCGCAAGCGGTGCGCAGGTGGCGCTGCAATGGCTGCTGGCACAAAACGGCGTGGCCGCGATCCCGAAGGCGAGCCGAGCGGAAAGCCAGCTTGCGAATTTCGCGGCGCAGACGTTGCGCTTGCATGACGCAGACCGTGCGGTGATCGCCGGGCTGCCGAAAGATCAGCGCTTCGTCAGCCCGCCCTTCGCGCCAGATTGGGCGGCTTGAGGCGCGAGGCTGGGGGCCCTACTGGATCTCCCAGCCCTTCGCGCCTTTGACGAACAAAAAACGCTCGCCCGCCACATGCTGGAGGTCACCGGCCTTGCTGATCGTGTTGAACAGGCCGACTGAGGCCATGGTTGAGACCAGATCATAATCAACGAACACTTGATAGCCTTCGTCGGTTTTGCTGCCTGACACGTAAACGAGATTTTGAATTTGTTGCTCGCCTTGTGGCAAGCTGGCGCGCAGATGTTGGTTGATGCGTTCCAGGGCGTCGGCCGTTTCTGGCGCATCGTCTGAACAATTGGCCAGTGGCAGTGCAGCCAGGAGCGGCAGCATGACAAACCCGCGGCGGCTGAAACCTAAGGCGTTGCGCTGAGACAATCGTTCCACCTGTCTTCTTCGTTTTGGATCTTTGACACTAGCACGGGTGGCTTGACCAGATAGTCCCGTGTCCGCGGCAATGCGGCGATATCGCGGGTGAGTTGCATTTGGAATACCATCTGCCCGGTGCGGCGAAACGCCAGTTCGCTGCCCGCGAAGTAGAATTCAAACATCCGATAGAAGGTTTCGTCCATCAGGCCGATGACCGCCTCACGCTGTGCGGCGAACCGGGTGCGCCAATGGCGTAGGGTTTGCGCGTAGTGCAGGCGGAGAATTTCGATATCGGTGACCAGCAATCCCGACCGCTCGACGGCGGGAAGAACTTCTGACAAGGCGGGCGCATAGCCGCCGGGG
The DNA here is from genome assembly GCA_903932545.1 of uncultured Rhodospirillales bacterium. Taxonomy (GTDB): domain Bacteria; phylum Pseudomonadota; class Alphaproteobacteria; order Acetobacterales; family Acetobacteraceae; genus CAIQQQ01. The sequence continues at coordinate 1,641 of CAIZGT010000361.1, read as the reverse complement.
AAGATATATTTCGCCAGCCACGGATTGGTCGCTGCCGGGCCACGCAAGCGGCCGATGCTGTGCAGCAGGGCCACGCCGTCATCGGTGAGACAGCGTCGGACGGTGTCGAAAAATTCTCGGTAAAACCCAACGCCGACATGCTCGAACATGCCCACCGAGACAACGCGGTCATAGCGTTGCGTCACGGAGCGATAATCGCGCAGTTCAAAGCGCACGCGATCCGATAACCCCTCGGCATCGGCGCGGCTGCGGGCCACATCCAATTGTTCCTGCGACAGCGTGACGCAGGTGACGTCTGCGCCGTAATCGCGGGCCAAGGTGAGCGCCAGACCGCCCCAACCGCAACCGATATCCAAAAACCTTCAAGGCAGGGCGGTTGAGCAGAAGTTTTGCCGCGATGTGATGCTTCTTGGCGGCCTGCGCCGCGTCTAGCGTTTCGGTTCCGGTGGGGAAATAAGCGCAGGAATATTGCATGTCTGCGTCGAGAAACAGCCGATACAGCCTGCCGTCGATATCATAGTGATGCGCCGCGTTGCGGTGGGCGCGCGGAGCGGGGTTCCATTGTGCAATACGGCGCAGCATACGGTCGCGCCAGAGCGACAAGGCGAGGATTGGCTGGGTTGAGCCATCGGCCACCACGTTGCTCAGCAGCAAATCAAGCAAATCATAGATATCGCCCTGCTCGGCCGCGATTTCGCCCCGCATATAGGCTTCACCCACCGCCATCGCCGGGTTGAGCACGATGCCGCGCACGGTTGCCCAATGCTTGATCGCGAATGCCACTTTCGGGCCGGGCGCGCCTTGATACGTGGTGATGACACCATCGGGCCAGCGCACGCGAATGGTGCCGCGCACAATGAAGCGCCTGATCAGCCAATCCAGCACCGCGCGCATCGCCCACCCCATTCGCAGAGCTCAAGCCCTGCGCCTTATGCCGCGATCCGCTCAAAACCGACAAGGCCGTGTCTCGCATATGCGAAACACGGCCTTGCAGCTTGTATCACGCAAAAGCGTGAAACGGATCAATCAACCAGCGGTTGGTCCGAGTTCGGATCAAAGAGCTGGATATCGGTTTCCAGCTCAATTTCCTCTTCCATCTCACCCACCACGCGCTCACCGCGAAGTTGCTTTTCAGCTTCTTCGACCGAACGCGCGACGTTGACGGTGACCGGCATATCGACTTCCGGGTGCAACACCGCGCGCACGATGGTCAGCCCGAGCGACTTGATCGGGTTGGCCAAGATGATCTGCGAGCGGTTGATCGAAAGCCCTGCTGCGGTCGCGCCATCGGCGATGTCACGCGAGGTGACAGAACCATACAGGCTGCCCGACTCACCAGCCTGACGGATGATGGTGACAGACAGGCCCTGCATACGCTCGGCCACGCGCTCGGCTTCGTCGCGGCGCTTGATGTTCAACGCTTCAAGCTGAACGCGTTGCGTTTCGAACTGGGCCAGATTGGCTTTGTTCGCGCGGATGGCTTTCTTTTGCGGCAGAAGGAAGTTGCGGGCATAGCCCGGCTTCACTTTTACCAGATCGCCCATTTGCCCCAGCTTTTCGACGCGCTGGAGCAGGATCAGTTCAACGGCTGCCATGGCTGACCCCTCAATTCACGATGTAAGGCAGGAGCGCCAAGAACCG
>CAIZGT010000360.1 GCA_903932545.1 uncultured Rhodospirillales bacterium | reverse complement strand
AGGCTAATGTAGTACCCAAATACGAAAAGGCGTATCCCCAGAAGAGGATGGGGAGAAACGCGGCGGCGATGGCGGAAATTGTGGCCGATCTGCGCGCCCGTTCGGCCAAAATCGCCGAGGGTGGCTCGGCTTCGGCGCGCGAGAAGCATACATCTCGCGGAAAATTGCTGCCCCGCGAACGCATCGACGCGTTGCTCGATCCGGGCACGCCGTTCCTCGAACTCTCCGCCTTCGCTGGTCACGGCCTGTATAACGACGAAGTCCCCGCCGCCGGGATCATCACCGGCATCGGGCGCATCGCAGGCCGGGAATGCGTCATCGTCTGCAACGACGCCACCGTCAAAGGCGGCACCTATTTCCCGATCACGGTAAAAAAGCACATCCGCGCGCAAGAAATCGCGCGCGAGAACCGGCTGCCTTGCGTTTATCTCGTTGATTCCGGCGGTGCCAATCTGCCCAATCAAGACGAGGTGTTCCCTGATCGCGACCATTTTGGCCGCATTTTCTTCAATCAGGCCAACATGTCCGCCGAGGGCATCGCACAGATCGCCGTGGTGATGGGCTCCTGCACGGCGGGCGGCGCGTATGTGCCCGCGATGAGTGACGAGAGCATCATCGTGCGCAACCAGGGCACAATCTTCCTCGCTGGCCCGCCTTTGGTGAAGGCCGCCACCGGCGAAGTGGTCACTGCCGAAGCACTCGGTGGTGGCGAGTTGCATGCCCGCACCTCCGGCGTGGTGGATCATCTCGCCGAGAATGACGGTCATGCGCTCGGCATCGCACGGCGCGTGGTGGCTGGCCTGAATCGGCGGAAAGCGCCAGAGTTGGAGATCATCGCGTCCCGTCCACCCGCGTATGATCCATATGAGATTTACGGCATCATTCCCACGGATCGCCGCAAGCAATTCGACATTCGCGAGATTATCGCCCGCATTGTGGACGCGTCTGAGTTCGACGAGTTCAAAGCCAATTACGGCACCACGCTCGTGACTGGCTTTGCGCATATCGAGGGGATGAAGATCGGCATCATCGCCAACAATGGCATCCTATTTAGCGAATCCTCGCTGAAGGGCGCGCATTTCGTCGAACTTTGCTGCCAGCGCAAAATTCCGTTGGTGTTCTTGCAAAACATCACCGGCTTCATGGTGGGGGCCAAATACGAGGCAGGCGGTATTGCCAAAGACGGTGCGAAACTCGTCACCGCCGTCTCCACCGCTGCCGTGCCGAAATTCACCGTGGTGATCGGCGGCAGCTTTGGCGCAGGCAATTACGGTATGTGCGGCCGCGCCTTCGCGCCACGCTTCCTGTGGATGTGGCCGAATGCCCGCATCTCGGTGATGGGCGGCGAGCAGGCGGCGAGCGTGCTGGCAACTTTGCGCCGGGACGCGATTGAGGCGAAGGGTGGCGTGTGGTCGGCTGAGGACGAGGATGCGTTCAAAGCGCCAATCCGTGATCAATATGAAACGCAGGGTCACCCGTATTACGCCTCAGCACGGCTGTGGGATGACGGGATCATCGACCCGGCGGATACGCGGCGCGTGCTCGCGCTCGGACTATCAGCGGCGCTGAATGCGCCAATTCCAGAGACCAAATTCGGCATGTTCAGGATGTAATGGCCATGTTCTCCAAAATCCTGATTGCCAATCGTGGCGAGATCGCCTGCCGCGTCATCCGCACCGCCCGCGCGCTCGGCGTGCAGACGGTGGCGGTGTATTCCGACGCTGATGCAGGCGCGCTGCACGTCGTGATGGCCGATGAGGCGTTTCGCATCGGCGCGGCGCCGGCGCGGGAGAGTTACCTCAAAGGCGATACGATCCTCGACATCGCCCGCCGCTCTGGTGCGCAGGCCATCCATCCCGGCTACGGCTTTCTGTCTGAAAACGCCGAATTCGCCGAAGCCTGCGCGCTGGCGGGCGTCGAGTTCATCGGCCCGCCCGT
>CAIZGT010000359.1 GCA_903932545.1 uncultured Rhodospirillales bacterium | reverse complement strand
CATCAGCACGCTGGCGACGACCATGTCGATCACCAAGAACGGTAGATAGAGTAGGAACCCCATCTCAAATGCCCGGCGCAACTCACCGACCAGGAACGCGGGGACCAGCGCGCGCCAACCCGCCTGATCGGGCGTGGCGGGTAGTTCCATGTGACCGAGATCGAGAAACAGCCGCAAATCTTCGCCGCGCAGATTGGCGGCCATGAAGCGGCGGAATGGCTCGGTGGAGAGCCGCAAACCCTCCATCTGGTCCACAGCGCCATTGGACATTGGTAGAATTCCGCTGGTCCATGCCTGATCCAACACCGGCTGCATCACGAAATAGGTGAGGAACATCGCCAGCCCAATCAGGACCATATTCGGCGGCGTGCCCTGCGCGCCGATGGCGCTGCGCAGGAGCGACAGCACGATGACAATCCGGGTGAAGGCGGTGAGCATCACCAGCAGGCTGGGTGCGATGGAGAGCACTGTCAGCAAAGCAGTAAGCTGGATGATATGCGATGTGGCACTGGCACCGCCCGTGCCGATATCGAGGCTGAGTGACTGTGCGAATGCGGGCAGCGGCAATAGCAGGAAGGCGAGAACGGCGATCATGCGCGCGCTCCCACAATGTGCATCACATCCGCTGCACCGCCGGTGAGGATCAGCACATCCTGCCCGTCTAATTGGGCGAGCACCAAGCGGCGCTTGGCGTCCACGGCGGTGGCTTCCACCACCCGCAGCCGCCCTGCAGCGGCGTGAGGTTTCAGCATGCGAGCGCGGTTGAGCAGGCGCGGGGTGAGGGCGATGAGCGCCAGCACGCCCGCAAGCGCTGCCAGGGTGACGCCGATGTCGTGCAGATTCATGGGGTTTTCCATTTGGATCGTCATTGCGAAGCCCCCGCAACGCAAGGCGCAAAGGCCATCAGCGTGCGCTCTAGGGCGTCCAGACCGTCGAGCAGGGTGGCCAAATCGGGCAGCAGCCTGCGGCCCTCAGAAAGGTCTAGATCAAGTGCGCTGGCGGTGAGGCGGCCGATGAGCAGATTCAGACCCGTGAGGTCAATCGGTCGCCCGGCCTCGGCGAAAGCGCGACTGAGGCGGAGCACCCGCTCGGCGGCGAAGGCGAGTTTGCGCGCGGCGAGAAATTCTCGCGTGCTCTCGTCCGCCTGCGCTGCGGGCAATCCGAAATCAAACAGGGGCGCGGGTGGAACAGTCATTTCGACGGCATTGTGCCGCTGAAAGGTAAACCGAGTGTGTGGAGCTATCTCATTTCGTCATTGCCATCAAAGTGAAGCAACCCAGGAATCACGCGGCGTGACGCCTGGGTTGCTGCAATTCGCTTGCGATGGCAGCGTGATCAGCCAGCCTTGCGCGCCTTCGGCTTGCGCGGGCCGGTTTTGTTGTAGCCGGTGTTGGGCGCGCCACCGGGCTTGAGGAATGGCGAACGCTTCGGAGCACCTTCCGGCTTTTTGAAGTCACGCGGCGGTGGTGCGTTGTCGTCGGCTCGGGCGATCTGATATTCGGTCTGATCGGCGTTATCGATGGCAACAGCGAATGCTTGCGCGGCGCTTGCGGCAATTTCGAAGCGGGTTTCGCGGTCGAACACGCGGATGGCGCCGATATCGGATTTGGTGATCTCACCCACCCGACACAGCATGGGCAGAATCCATTTGGGATCGGCGTTCTGGTAGCGACCGACCGAAATGCGGAACCATGTGCTGTCGGTGAAGCTGGCGGCACGCGCGGCTGGTGGCTTGCGATCGCCGGTCGCCATCGGCTCTGTGCCACGCAGCGCCGCACCGCGCGGGTCACGCGGGGCGTATTCACGCGCCGGAGCGGCTTCACGGCGCGGCTCGGTGTCGAAGCTTTCGACCACCGTTGGCAGACGTGCGCGATAGAGGCGGATCAGTGAGGCGGCAACGTCTTCCGCCGAGCGGCCTTCGAGAAGCTTGCGCGCCAGTTCCGCGTCTTCGCCAGTGGCCTTTTCGGTGATGATCGGGTCAGACAGCATGCGCTCTTGGTCGCGAATACGAATTTCAGCAGCGCTTGGTGGCGAGGCCCAGTTGCAGGCAACGCCGGCAAAGCGGATCAGCATTTCGGCTTTGCGACGCTTGGAATGCGGCACCATCAGGATGCTGACGCCCTTGCGCCCAGCGCGGCCGGTGCGGCCGGAGCGGTGCAGCAGGGTTTCTTTGTCAGTTGGCAGATCGGCGTGGACGACCAGGCCGAGATCGGGCAGATCGAGCCCGCGCGCGGCCACATCGGTTGCCACGCACACCCGTGCGCGACCGTCACGCAGGGCTTGCAGCGCATGGGTGCGCTCTGCTTGGGAGAGTTCGCCCGAGAGTGCGACGGCGGAGAAGCCGCGATTCTCGAGATTGGCGTGCAGGCGGCGCACCATTTCGCGGGTACCCGCAAACACGATGGAAGCGCGGCTGTCTTCGTAGCGCAGCACGTT
>CAIZGT010000358.1 GCA_903932545.1 uncultured Rhodospirillales bacterium | reverse complement strand
GCGTGGCGCTGGCGCTGGGCAGGCTGGCGATTGGAATACGAAATCTCAGGGCGGGTGGTGCCTTGGGCATTGTGGTCAGTGCCGCCAGCGAAACAGGCACTTTGAGGCTCGTCAGCCCCTGGGTTTGCGGATTGCGCAGGCGAAAAATACAGCTCTTGTCGGCACTATCGGGTTGACCCTGCAACGGGCGGGCGGCCGCGGCTGGGTTGGCGGCAATTTGCGATGACTGTCCCCAGTCGCACAGCGCGATGCCTTCCACGAGACCGAGCTTCGCGTCGTCATATTCAAACGCGAATTTGGCAATCTGGCGGATATCGGCGACGTCGGATGATGGAGGCTGATTTTGCGCCTCCGCCCCGCTCACGCCGAACATTATGAGCGCACAGAGCAAGAACCGGCGCACCACCATCACTTCCCCTCCACAGCGAAGGGCTCAGTGAGGTAGAGCATCGGATTTTCCGGCAATTTTCTGGCGGTCAAATCGATGCGACCGCCAGATGTCTGCAACGACACCGGCCACGTCTGCGCCTCCGACGCCTCCGCAAAGGTGACGCCGAGCATCAGCGGGATGTTTTGATAAAACTTGTCGAGGATGATCAGGCTCGATGCGCCTTGGGCATAGATCAGAACGGCTGGCGGGGCTTCGTTGGGCGGACACAGCGCTTGGAAATCCGAGCGCGAGATATCCGGCGCGGCGGACCGCCACAGGTCGAGATAGTCTTGGAAAGTGCGTAACAACCTGGCCTTGCTGCCAGGATACAGCACTTTTGGGATCGATGACGGAAACCCGCCGCCCACGGTGACGGAACTCCCGTATTCCGGATAGACCGCATCATGCGCCGCCTCAGTTTCCCGCACTAGCACTTCAACCTGGGCCAGATGATCAGCGAGTTGGCGGGCGAACACGGCGCGTCCGGGCCCGGTGGCATAGGTGGTGATATCGCGGGCAATTCGCATACCGGCGATGGCACGTTGCCGAAATTCCTCCATGCGCGGGCCGCCGAAGGAGAATGTGTACCAACGCTCGATCTCGGTCAGCATCTCCGGCGCGAACAGCGCAACTTCCTGCGCATCATTCAGACCGGCCACCAACGCCGCGGCACGCAAGGCGCGAAACCGCGGTTCTGGGGTGAGGTCGGCCAATAGCCAGCGGTTGCTGAAGCTCAACGGACCCAGCGTCCATCCCCAGAGCATGCGGCGCAACGCGGTGCCATGCGGGAGTGAGCGGTCCGCAAGCCCGGTCATAATCGACAGCGCCTTGCAGGCGACCGCCTCAGCAGGACTGCCCGGTGGGGCAGGGCCGCCAAAGCGGCCGTGCAACATCGCTAGATCGACGATACTGCTCATAACAAACAAAGCGTTTGCCCCCTCGGCCGGTCCATTTGGATCGAACACCGGGCGGCCGAATGTGTCGAAGCGGGTTGGGCGGCCCATGTAGCCGAGCGCGCCAGTGATCTTCTTGGTTTTGTCGATGGATTCGAACACCTCCAGCGCCGCGTTGGCGAGATCGTAAACGTCAAGCGCCAGCCCGGTCAGTGGCTCGCCGCTGCCGCGCACGGTGTCGATATGT
>CAIZGT010000357.1 GCA_903932545.1 uncultured Rhodospirillales bacterium | reverse complement strand
GCGGCAATGGCGGCGGCGGCTTCAGCCGGATCGGCGGCCTGCGTGATCGGGCGGCCGACCACGACCCAACTTGCTCCCGCCTGTGCCGCCTCACGCGGTGTCATCACCCGCGCCTGATCGCCGATAGCAGCGCCTGCCGGTCGAATACCCGGCACCACCAACACCGGATCATCGCCGAGTGCCTCACGCAACATGGAGACTTCATGCGCACTGCACACCAAGCCATCGGCCCCTGCATCGAGTGCGAGCCGCGCCAGACGGAGCACTTGTTGACGTGGCCCGCCTGCGACACCGATGGAATGCAGGGCGGAGGTGTCGAGGCTGGTCAACACCGTGACCGCGAGCAAGATCGGGCGGGCGTCTTGCGCGGCCTCAGCCGCGAGCCGCGCGGCGGTGATCATGGCAGCGCCACCGGCCGCATGCAGCGTGAGCATCGCCGGACGCAGCGGCAGCACGGCGCGGATTGCGGCTGCGACGGTGTTGGGAATGTCGTGCAGCTTGAGGTCAAGAAAAATCGGCAAATCGCCGCCAAGTGCCCGATAGCCGGCCATGCCGTGGGCAAGGTAATACTCCAGCCCGATCTTCAGCATGCCACAATGCGGGGTTACAATGCTGGCCCAACGCTGGGCTTCGTGCGGGTTTGTGGTGTCGATTGCCGCAATCAAGCCGGTGGTCATGGCGTGGTCGTGACCGCCGTGCCGGTGAGAACGGTGAGTGCGGCGGGCTTGGCCTCAGCCTCCGCCATCCGCGCCTGCAGATTCGCGACTTGCTGCTCCAGAATTCGCACCTGCTGCTCCGAGCGCCGCGCCCGCAGGCGCGCGCCCACCAGTGAGAACCACATCAGTACGGCACCTAACAGAAACGCCACGGCACCGGCCATCAGCAAGGCGATCGACAATGGCAAATCTGCTCCGTAATCGGTGGGCCAGATCCCCAGATGCACAGGTTGTGGGTTGGACAGAGCGAACAGCACCAGCAGAAAAAGCAGCGGGGCAAATATCAGCGCGCGAATCATGCTCGGAATCCCGGAAGGATCAATTGGGTAGCAGGATCGCGATTTTTGGGTGGCGTTGCGAGTGCTACTCTGCCGAGGCAGGCATGCCGTTGTTGACGCGCTCGCGCAGTTCCTTACCGGCCTTGAAGAACGGCACCACTTTCTCGTCTACCGACACTTGCTCGCCGGTGCGTGGGTTACGCCCGGTGCGTGCATCACGCTTCTTGATGGTAAAAGCACCGAAGCCGCGCAGTTCGACGCGCTCGCCACGGGTTAAAGCGGCTGAAATTTCATTGAAAATCGTCGCAACGATCGTCTCCACATCGCGCGCCAACAGGTGCGGGTTTGCGGCCGACAGCTCGGCAATCAGTTCCGATTTGGTCACGCAACGCTCCCGAATTGTTGCAGTATTCACAGGGTGCCAGAGCGCGACTTGAGCGTCAATAACAACCCTTTGATTGTGAAGTGTTTTCGCAATTTTTGCGTGATCAATTGATGTGGGAGCCGATCAGCATTGATGTGGCACAAAAAAACAGGCGGCACCGCGTGGCACCGCCTGTTCTTCCGTTCTCACGCGAGAGAGGCTTTAGTCGTTGGTTTGATTGCGGCGACGGATCGCAGCACCCAGAATATCGCCCAGCGACGCGCCGCTGTCCGAGGTGCCGAACTCGGCAATTGCTGCCTTGTCTTCCTCGATTTCCTTGCCCTTGATGGTCAAGGACAGCTTGCGGGCGGCACGGTCAACGGCGACGACGCGGGCATCAACCTTATCGCCCACGTTGAAGCGATCCGGGCGCTGCTCGGCCTTGTCACGCGACAATTCGGCGCGGCGGATGAAGCCGGTGAGAACGTCGTCCACCTTCACTTCAATGCCGTTGCTCTGCACTGCGGTCACCACGGCCGTGACGATGTCACCCTTGTGGACCGACTGCAGAACGGAGGCTGCCGGATCGTCATGCAGTTGCTTGATACCGAGGCTGATGCGTTCCTTCTCGACATCCACATCGAGAACCTTGGCGCGGACTTCCGTGCCCTTCTCGAATTTGGCCATCGCGAGTTCGCCCGCTTCGTCCCAAGACAGGTCGGACATGTGAACCATGCCGTCGATGTCCGGGCCGATGCCGATAAACAGGCCGAATTCCGTGATGTTGCGGATTTCGCCTTCGACTTCGGTGCCAACCGGGTGAAGTTCGAGGAACTCTTCCCATGGATTGCGCTGCACCTGCTTGAGGCCCAGCGAAATGCGGCGCTTGGAGCTGTCCACGTCCAGCACCAGAACATCGACTTCCTGCGAAGTGGCGACGATCTTGCCCGGATGGACGTTCTTCTTCGTCCAGGACATTTCGGACACGTGCACGAGGCCTTCAACGCCCGGCTCCAGCTCCACGAAGGCGCCGTAATCGGTGATGTTGGTGACGCGACCGCTATACTTAGCGCCCGGCGGATATTTCGCCGTCACACCTTCCCACGGATCAGCTTCAAGCTGCTTCATGCCAAGGCTGATGCGCTGGGTTTCGCTGTTGAAGCGAATGACCTGCACCTTAACCGGCATGCCGATCTGCAGAGCTTCCGAAGGATGGTTGATGCGACGCCAAGCGATGTCGGTGACATGCAACAGGCCGTCCACGCCGCCGAGGTCGACGAACGCACCGTAAT
>CAIZGT010000356.1 GCA_903932545.1 uncultured Rhodospirillales bacterium | reverse complement strand
GCAGCAATGCGAGGGTGGCGTGGCGGATCACCGGCAGCCCGGCAACCTGGGTGAATTGCTTGGGCATATCCGCCCCGAATCGGCTGCCAGTGCCGGCTGCAACCAGCAAAGCAGCGATGATGGGGGCGTCTGGGGCGGTGCTCTCGCTCATGGCGGGCAAACTGTCTGCACCGTGGCGCTGCGTCAATTGGGCCACAGGCATGACCGCTATCGCCCAACACATCCCACCCACGTTGCATGCGGGCTGATCACGGATTAGTTTGCCCAAATGATGAGCAGTTTGCCCGTATCGACGCCGAAACTGTCATCGATCCGTCTTGGATCGGTGAGCATTGACGTGCCGGTTATCCTCGCCCCGATGTCTGGCGTGACGGATCTGCCGTTCCGCCGCCTGGCGCGCGAACTCGGCGCCTCGTTGGTGGTCTCGGAGATGATCGCCTCCAAAGCCCTGCTGCACGAAAATCAAGCAACATTTCGGATGGCCACGCTGGAGGGCAACCCGTCCTCCATCCAACTCGCAGGTTGTGACCCCGACGCTATGGCCGAAGCCGCGCGCATGGCGGTGGATCGCGGCGCGGATCTGATCGACATCAATTTCGGTTGCCCGGTCAAAAAAGTCGCCGTCGGGCAGATGGCTGGCTCCGCCCTGATGCGCGACGAGAGCACCGCCGGTCGCATCCTGCACACCGTCGCCAGTGCCGTGAAGGTTCCGGTCACGATGAAGATGCGCATGGGCTGGGACCACGCCAGCCTCAACGCGCCCAAGCTTGCCAAAATCGCCGAAGAATCCGGCATTCAAATGCTCACCGTCCACGGCCGCACGCGCCAGATGTTCTACACCGGCATCGCGGATTGGGATTTCATCGCCGAGGTGAAAGCTGCCACAAGCCTGCCGATCATCGCCAATGGTGACATCACCAATGAGGACGACGCACTCGAAGCCCTGCGGCGTTCCGGGGCGGATGGCGTGATGATCGGGCGTGGTGCCTATGGCCGCCCCTGGATCACCGCGCAGGTCGGCCATTTCCTCACCACTGGGGAACGCTTGGCCGAGCCGAGCCTTGCCGCCCAGAAGGCGATTGTGTTGCGTCACTACCACGCCATGCTCGCCCATTTCGGCAACGAGCCCGGCATGCGCCTCGCGCGCAAACATCTCGCCTGGTATTCGCGCGGCCTGCGCGGCTCGGCGGAATTCCGTACCACCGTGATGCGCCTGCCCTCCATCCCCGAGGTTCTCACCCTGATCGACATTTTCTACGATAAACTGATTGCCGATGGCGAAACGCGCGGCAACACCCGCGCCCTGATGCTGGCGGAAGCCGCATGAGTGGCGCGATGCGGAGCATGTTCTCAGTGGTCACTCGGCGCGAACAGCCCAAAGCACCGGACCCGATGGCCCTGCTCTCCTCCCTGCCGGTGCCAGTTGTGGTGTTGGGGCCGGAAAACCGTTTCCGCTACGCCAATCAGGCGGCGGAAAACTTCTTCTCGCTGTCCAACGCCCAACTCACGGCGCTATCCCTCAATGATCTGATCCCGCACGATAATCCAATCTTCCAACTGATTTCACAGGTCCGCACAGCGGATGTGACGATCTCAGACCATGACCTGAACCTCGAATCGCCGCGCATCCACAAGCACGGCATCACCGTGCAAGGCTCGCCATTGCAGGATGAGCCGGGTGCCGTGGTGCTCACCCTGCAAGACGCCTCCGCCGTGCGCGCGCTCGACCGGCAATTGACGTTCCGCTCTGCCGCCCGCTCCGTCACCGGCATGGCGGCGATCTTGGCGCATGAGGTGAACAACCCACTCTCCGGCATTCGCGGCGCGGCGCAGCTTCTCGAAGCCAGCGTCGGCCCGGCGGATCAAGAACTCACCGTGCTGATCCGCGACGAGGCCGACCGGATTCGTGATCTGGTGGACCGGATGGAAATCTTCGGCGAAAAGCCGGTCGAGCGCGGTGCCGTGAACATTCACCGCGTGCTCGAACGCGTCCGCCGCCTCGCCCAATCCGGCTTTGCCGCGCATATCCATGTGCGCGAGAGCTACGACCCCTCGCTCCCGCCGGTGTTCGGCAATCGCGACCAATTGGTGCAAGTTCTGCTCAATCTGGTCAAAAACGCCGCCGAGGCCATCACCATGAGCGACGCCGCCACCCACGGCGAAATCGTGCTCACCACCGCCTATCAGCACGGCATGCGCCTCGCGGTGCCGGGCAGCCAGCATCGGCTGCATCTGCCGCTGGTGGTGAGTGTGCGTGACAATGGCCCTGGTATCCCCGAGGATATCATGCCCAATCTGTTCGACCCGTTCGTGTCATCCAAGGCATCGGGTTCCGGGCTGGGCTTGGCTTTGGTGGCCAAGCTGATAGCTGATCACGGTGGGCTGATCGAAGTTGATTCGCGCCCAGGCCGAACCGAATTCCGCCTGCATCTGCCGATGATGCAGGAAGACAGCGCAGACGGAAACTGATCAGGTTGCGACATGCTTGACGACGACGACAACGCGTTCACCGCCCCCAATGCTGCCCACTTCAGACATGAAGCCGGGCCCGCGTCCAAGGACACCATGACCCCTCCTACCGTTCTGATCGCCGATGACGATCGCTCCATTCGCACCGTGCTCACCCAGGCTCTGGGTCGCAGCGGCTATCAGGTGCGCTCCACCTCCAACGCCGCCACGCTCTGGCGCTGGGTGGAGGATGGTGAGGGCGATCTGGTGATCACCGACGTCGTGATGCCCGGCGAGAACGGGCTCGACCTCATCCCGCGCATCAAGCGCATCCGCCCTGAATTGCGGGTGATTGTCATGTCAGCGCAATCCACACTGATGACGGCGGTGAAAGCCACCCAGCGCGGCGCGTTTGAATACATGCCCAAGCCGTTCGACCTGAAGGATCTGCTCGCCGTCGTCAGCCGCGCGCTGGCTGCCCCCTCGCCGGAACTGGTGGTCGAGAAAGTGCCGGACAGCGACGAGAAACTGCCCCTCATCGGCCGTTCCGCCGCGATGCAGGAAATCTATCGCACCATCGCCCGCCTCACCACCGCCGACCTCACCGTGATGATCAACGGCGAGAGCGGCACCGGCAAGGAACTCGTCGCCCGCGCATTGCACGACTATGGCCGCCGTCGCGGTGGTCCGTTCGTTGCCATCAACATGGCCGCCATCCCGCGCGAATTGATCGAGAGCGAGTTGTTCGGCCATGAGCGCGGCGCGTTCACCGGCGCAACCAACCGCAACCAGGGCCGCTTCGAGCAAGCCAATGGCGGCACGCTGTTCCTCGACGAAATCGGCGACATGCCGCCCGAGGCGCAAACCCGTCTGCTGCGCGTGTTACAAGAGGGCGAATTCACCACCGTTGGCGGTCGCGCGCCGATCAAGGCGAATGTCCGCATCATCGCCGCCACCCATCGCGATCTGCGTGCCGCAATCCGTCAGGGCGCGTTTCGTGAGGATCTGTATTACCGCCTCGCCGTGGTGCCGATCCGCTTGCCGCCGCTGCGTGAGCGCACCGAGGATATCCCCGATCTGGCGCGCCATTTCCTCGACCGTGCGCGTGCCGATGGCCTGCCCACCAAATCACTCGACCAATCAGCGATTGACGCCATGCGCGCCCATCGCTGGCCGGGCAATGTGCGTGAGCTGGAAAACCTCATGCGCCGTCTGGCGGCGCTATGGCCCGATGAGGTCATCACCGCCGATGCGGTTCACCCCGAACTGGTTGAGAACCACCACGCCGAACTTATGTCTGTCGAACCGGGTGTCGCTGTGAGCGAGAGCGCAGGCCCAGAACCGCTATCACGCGCAGTGGAGCGTCATATCCGCACATTCCTCACCGCCTATCGCGACAGCGATGGCGCGTCTGATATCTATGAGCAGGTACTCGCTGAGGTGGAGCGTCCGCTGATCCAAATGACGTTGCAGGCCACACGCGGCAATCAGATCAAGGCGGCATTGATGCTCGGCTTGAACCGCAACACGCTGCGCAAAAAAATCCGTGACCTCGATATCCCGGTGGTACGAGGGATCGCCTGACCTTGTCGCAACTCCCGCCCCGGCGCTGGCTGAGCGGCGTTCTGCTGGGACGCGTGGCAACGTTGGTGCTGGCGTTGGTGGCGCTCGCCTTGGGCGTTGCAACCTTCGTGGTGCTGGCACAGGGTTTGAAACTGCGCATGCAGGCGGGCAATCTGGTGTTCGGCCTGATTATCGCCAACGTGGTGGTACTGCTCCCGCTCGGCCTTACCCTCATTCTGCGACTGGTGCGGGTGTGGCTGGAACGTCGGCGCGGTTCAGCCGGATCGCGCTTGCATGTTCGCCTCGTGCTGATGCTGGGCGTGGTGGCGATCACCCCGGCCATCGTGGTGGCGGTGTTTGCCACCGTATTCTTCAATCTCGGCATTCAGGCATGGTTCAACGACCGGGTCCGCACCGCCCTGCATGAGAGCTTGCAGGCCAGCCAAGGCTACTTGGAGGAACACCGCAACCATATCCGCGCCGATGCGGTTGGGATGGCCAACGATCTGGATCGGGCAATGCAGGAAATGCCCGGTCAGGCCAACGCCTTCGCCGAAGTGCTCTACGGCCAAACCGTGCTGCGTGGTTTGGCCGAAGCGGTGATGTACGAGCCCAATACCAGTCAGGTCATCACCTCCACCGGCGCCATGGGCGGCTTTGGTGCGGATCCACCGCCGCCCTGGGCACTAGGCTTGGCCAGAGGTGGCGACGTCGCGGTGTTCGGCGAGGAAACCAACCGCGTCCGTGCTTTGGTGCAAATGGACACCCAGCCGCCGCTGATGCTGCTGATCAGTCGCCCGGTTGATCCAGAGATCCTCGACCATATGGAGCACACCGCGCAGTCAGTGGCCGAATATGATCGGCTGGATCAGAACCGCGTGGAGTTGCAAATCACCTTCGGCCTGATCTTCGCCGTCGTCGCCCTGCTGGTGCTCTCCGCCGCCGTGCTGATCGGCTTGCTGCTGGCCAACCAGATCGCCCGCCCCATCGGCCGCCTAATCGAGGCGGCGGAGCAGGTGCGGTCCGGTGATCTCAGCGCCCGCGTGCCGGAGACCGCAGCCGATGACGAAGTCGCCGATCTCAGCCGCGCCTTCAACCGCATGACCGGCCAGCTCGCCGCCCAGCGCGGTGAGTTGATGGACGCCTACAGCCAAATCGACCAGCGCCGCCGCTTCACCGAAGCCGTGCTATCGGGTGTGTCTGCGGGGGTCATCGGTCTGGACCGCCAGGGGGCGATTGAGCTGCCAAATCGGGCAGCCATGAACCTGTTGGGCATCGACCTGATCAGCGCGATGGGCCGCAAATTGGCCGATGTGGCGCCCGAATTCGGCCCGCTGATCGAAGCCGCCCTCGCCCATCCCGAACAGGCCCATACCGCCGAGTTGGAAATTGGCTCCAGGCGCAACCGCCGCACTTTGCTCGTCCGCATCGACGCCGACCGCCTGCCAGACGGCGACGATCACGCGCACGCAATGCCTGAGGCGGTCAGTTTTGTCGCCACCTTCGACGACATCACCCAACTCCAAGCCGCTCAGCGCAAGGCTGCCTGGGCCGATGTGGCGCGGCGGATTGCGCACGAGATCAAAAACCCGCTCACCCCGATCCAACTCGCCGCCGAGCGTTTGAAACGCAAATTCTCGCGTGAGATCACCTCTGATCCTGAAACCTTCATCCAATGCGCCGACACCATCGTCCGCTCTGTCGGCGATATCGGCCGCATGGTGGATGAATTTTCCGCCTTCGCACGCATGCCGCAACCGCAACTCAAGCCCGCTGATCTGGGCCGCATCGTGCGCGAGGCGTTGATTTTGCAGCGTCAGGCGCATCCCGAGATCGTCTGGAACACCGCCCTGCCCGATCACGGCCCTGTGGTGACATGTGATGCCCGGCTGATCGGCCAAGCACTGACCAATCTGCTCCAGAACGCCGCTGACGGCGTGGCGATGCGGGTCAATCCCGAGACCGCCGCCACCATCCTCATCGCCATCATGCCGGTCGGGCGGGAATATCATGTTGTTGTCACAGACAACGGCATCGGTTTGCCGTCCGATGATCGCGCCAAGCTGTCGGAGCCCTATGTCACGCACAAGCCGAAAGGCACTGGGCTGGGTCTCGCGATCGTGAAGAAAATCCTGGAGGATCATGGCGGTAGGATTCTGCTGGAAGACAATCCAGGGGGCGCAGGGGCGATGGTCAGCCTGTGCCTGCCTGCGCTAGAACAATCGCAAGCCTCCCCCGCCAGAATAGTCGTGGAGCCAACACGGGAATCTATTGATGGCACATGAGATTCTGATCGTCGATGACGAGCCCGACATCCGCCTCGTGGTGGACGGGATTCTGCAAGACGAAGGCTATCAAACCCGCATGGCCGGCAGCGACATTGCCGCCATCGCTGCCTTCCGCGAGCGTCGGCCGTCATTGGTGGTGCTTGATGTCTGGCTGCAAGGCTCCAAGCTCGACGGCTTGGGCATTCTCAAAGTGCTGTATGCCGAGGATCCTTCGGTGCCGGTGGTGATGATGTCCGGCCACGGCAACATCGAAACCGCCGTCACCGCCATTCAGCACGGCGCGTATGATTTCATCGAAAAGCCGTTCCAGGCTGATCGCCTGCTGCTGGTCGCCAAGCGCGCGCTCGAAGCGGCGCAATTGGCGCGCGAGAACGCCGAATTGCGCCTGCGTGCCGGGCCGGAAAGCGCGCTGATCGGCGAAAGCTCGGCGATGATGGGCTTACGGCAATCGGTGGAGAAAGTTGCCCCCACCGGCTCGCGCGTGCTGATCACCGGGCCAGCTGGCGCGGGCAAAGAGGTGGTGGCGCGCATGATCCACACTCGGTCCCGCCGCGCGTCGGGGCCGCTGGTGGCGCTCAACTGCGCCATCCTCAACCCGGCACGGTTTGAGGAGGAGTTGTTCGGCGTTGAAGCCGACTCCGACTCCAGCAATCCGCAACGCCGCGCCGGCGTTCTCGAACGCGCCCATACCGGCACGTTGTTCCTGGACGAAGTGGCCGACATGCCGCTGGAAACCCAGGGCAAAATCGTGCGCGCGCTGCAAGATCAAACTTTCGAGCGCCTCGGCGGCTCGGCGCGGGTGAAGGTGGATATCCGCGTCATCGCCACCTCCAACCGCGACTTGCAAGCTGAGATCGCCGCTGGCCGGTTCCGCGAAGACCTCTATTACCGCCTCGCCGTGGTGCCGCTGCGGGTGCCTGCTTTGCGCGAGCGCCGTGAGGATGTGCCGGTGCTGGCGCGCCATTTCCTGCTCCGCTCTGCCGAACTCTCTGGCCAGCCCGCGCGCGAACTTTCCGCTGATGCGGTTGCAGCGTTGCAAGCGTATGACTGGCCCGGCAATGTGCGCCAATTGCGCAATCTGGTGGATTGGCTGCAAATCATGGCACCCGGTGCCGCATCCGACCCAATCCGCGCCGACATGCTGCCGCCCGAGATCGGCTCTGCCGCGCCCGCTTTGTTCAGTGCCGACCCGTCAGCCGATGTGATGGCCCTGCCGCTGCGCGAGGCGCGAGACTTGTTTGAGACGCAGTATTTGCAGGCCCAACTTCTCCGGTTCGGTGGCAATATCAGCCGAACCGCCGGATTCGTCGGCATGGAACGCAGCGCGCTGCATCGCAAGCTCAAGCAGCTTGGGATCAATTCGGATGACCGCGGCGGATAATTTCGGAGGGCCAGATGGACGCGCTGAAGCCGCCACTCACCTACACCGACCTCGCCGACCCGCAAGCCCAGCCGCGCTACACCGGCATTGCGTCATTCTTCCGCGCGCCGATCACGCAAAATCTCGCCGAGGTTGATATCGGCCTGATCGGCGTGCCGTTCGACGGCGGCGTGACGCATCGCTCTGGCGCACGACATGGCCCGCGCGCTGTGCGCGAGCAATCCACCATGCTGCGCCGCCTCCACGGCACCACCGGCTTCGCCCCGTTCGCCGCAGCCCGAGTGCGTGATCTGGGTGATTGCTGGATTGAAAAACCCTTCGAACTCAAAGGCGCGTTGGACGAAATTGCCGCCTTCTATCATCACGTTGTCCAAGCTGGCGTCACCCCGGTCTCGGTGGGCGGGGACCATTCAATCGCCTACCCAATCCTACAAGCCGTCGGCGCGCGCCGTCCGGTCGGCATGATCCACATCGATGCGCATTGCGACACCGGCGATGACTACATGGGCAGCCGGTTCCATCACGGCGCCCCGTTTCGCCGCGCGGTGGAGGCGGGCGTGCTTGACCCGACGCGGGTCATTCAGATCGGCATCAGGGGTGGCTCGAACAACCTCGCCAATTGGGGCTTCTCGGAAAGCAGCGGCATGCGGGTGCTGCCGATGGACGAGTTTCAAGACAGAGGCTGGGGCCACGCCGCCGCCGAGGCGCGCCGTGTGGTGGGTGACGGGCCAGTCTATCTTAGCTTCGACATCGACAGCCTAGACCCCGCCGAAGCCCCCGGCACCGGCACGCCGGAAGCCGGCGGCATTCGCGTGATCGAGGCCCTGCGCCTGCTGCGCGCATTGCGCGGGCTGGATTTCGTCGGCGGTGATCTGGTGGAGGTGGCACCGTCTTGGGACCACGGCACCATCACCAGCTTCAACGGCGCATCAATCTTGTTCGAGATTTTGTGCTTGGTCGGGGAAGCCTGGGTGGCAAGGCAGGGCGCTTAACGCCCGCCCGCCACCGGCACAATCGCCCCCGTCACGTAAGACGATTGCTCAGACAACAGCCACACAATCGCATCCGCCACTTCCTCAGCCGTGCCCACGCGCCCCATCGGCACCGACGGCCCAAGCTTGGCCAGCCGGTCCCCCAAGCCCGCCTTGGCGTGAATTTCAGTGTCAATCAGCCCCGGCCGCACCGCATTCACCCGAATGCCACGCGGTGCCAACTCCTTGCTCGCCCCGATTGTCATGCTGTCAATCGCGCCCTTGGAGGCAGCGTAATGCACCCAATCATTCGGCCCACCCAGCGTTGCCGCCACCGAGGACAAATTGACAATCGCACCGCCCAGCCCGCCGCGATCCAGTGCCATCCGCTTCACCGCCTCCCGCACCGTGATGAACACGCCACGCACGTTGATCGCCAGTACGTCATCCAGCACTGCGGTGGTGATCGTCTCCAGCGAGGCGGTGGGCCCAGTTATGCCCGCGTTGGTCACCACGCCGTCGAGCCTGCCATAGTCGCGGTCGATCCAGGCGAACAACGCCTGCATCTGCGCCTCATCAGCAGCATCAGCGCGAAAGCCACGCGCGTCGCCGTTGGTCGCCTGGATTTCCGCTTCCAGCGCCGCCGCCTGCGCCGAGGATGACCGATAGGTGAACACCACCCGCCAGCCCTGCTTCGCCGCCAATCGCACCGTCGCCGCCCCAATCCCAGCACTTCCGCCGGTGACCAACAGAACCTTCTGCATCGTTTGCTCCCGCATCGTCGATGTTATGACACCACTATGGCGATATTTTTCGTCATTCCCAATGCCGCACCCTTGCCGAAACCCGACAAACGACAATCTCGTTGAAACAACATTAGCCCATTGCAGGAACGATTAATCGCATGAACCATGACCACGCCTCTATCGACCACCCGGAAATGGCCGTTAACCTGTTGCGCCATGTTGTAGTGGGGCTGGTCCGGCGGGACGGCATTGCGCTGTCCACCCAGCAATTCGGTGTATTTCTCGCATGTTACCTCTGCAAAGAAGCAAATACCCTGCGTGGTCTAGTGCAAGAGTTGGATATGCCAAGGTTGGTGGTTGCACGTGCAATGGACAAGTTGGTTGAACTTGATCTCATTCGGCGCGAACCAGACCTGCGAGATACCCGCAATCAGATCATCCACCACACCGAGGCCGGGCAGAAAATGCTTGTCGATCTCGGTGCCCTCGCATCCGGTGTCAGCGCGCCACAACATGTGGCGGGCTGACACCGGGCCGCAAGCCATCAGGCGTTTTTGCGCGCAATCAGCTGGTTGTACACAGTCACATAATCCTCAGCCATCCGGCGAGAGGTGAAACGTTCGTCGAAATAGGCGCGCACTTTGGTCCGGTCGATCTGGTCGAGCTTGCCACAAGCGACGATCGCTTCCTCCACGTTATCGACAATGAAGCCGGAAACCCCGTCTTTCATCACTTCTGGCACCGAACCGCGCCGGAATGCGATCACCGGGCAACCACAGGCCATCGCTTCGATCATCACCAGGCCGAATGGCTCCGGCCAGTCGATGGCGAACATCACGGCTTTCGCGTTGGACAGGAATTCCGGCTTCTGTGTGTCGTTGATTTCACCGATGAACTCAACGTCACCAGATTTCAGCAGATGCGCCACTTCACGATCGAAATAGTCCTGATCGGCTTTGTCGATCTTGGCGGCGACTTTGAGTGTGATACCACAAGCCTGTGCGATGCGGATGGCGCGCTCGATGCCCTTCT
>CAIZGT010000355.1 GCA_903932545.1 uncultured Rhodospirillales bacterium | reverse complement strand
GTGCGGTGGTGCTGCTGGTGACAGATGGGCTAGACCGTGACGGTGCGGCCGGATTGTCTGAAGAGATGGAGCGGCTTCACAAATCCTGCGCAAGGCTGATCTGGCTTAATCCGCTGTTGCGCTGGGACGGCTTCGCACCAAAATCTCAAGGCATACGCGCGATGTTGCCGCATGTGGATGAGTTCCGCACCGTGCACAACATTGCCAGCCTTAAAAGCCTCGTCGCCACTTTGTCCCGCCCGGCCTCGCCGCGCGACATGGATCGTTGGAGGAACGCCCTATGAATACCGACATGCTCTCAGTTGCCGCCGCCTGGAAAGCCGCAGGTGAAGATGTGGCCATCGCCACCGTCACCGAAACTTGGGGCAGTTCACCCCGCCCAACCGGCAGCCAGCTTGTGGTGACCAAATCCGGCAAGCTTGAAGGCTCAGTCAGCGGCGGCTGCATCGAGGGTGCTGTCGCCGAGGCGGCGGTGCGCACGATTGAGAGCGGGGTACCGCAATTGCTGGATTTCGGCGTGAGCAACGAACAAGCCTGGGAGGTTGGCCTCGCCTGCGGTGGCAAGGTTAAAGTCTTCGTGGAACGCCTCGCATGACGCCGGAAACTCTCGCAGCGCTGACGGAGGCCCGTGCCGCCAAGCGCCCCGTGGTGTTGGCCACGCGGCTGACCGATGGTGTGCAACTTCTGCTGCCGTCTGACGCCGCCTCGCCCGACCTCAACGCCGCTGCCCTGCGGGCGCTGGACCGTGACGAGAACGCCACCAAAGAAATCGACGGCGCAGCTTGGTTCCTGCACGCCTACGCCCCGCCGGTGAGGCTCGTCATCGTCGGCGCGGTGCATATCGCGCAATCACTGGTGCCGATGGCCGCCCATCTTGGAGTTTCGCTCACAGTGGTCGACCCGCGCCGCTCGTTTGCCACTGAAGATCGTTTTCCCAACGTCACGCTGATGGATGATTGGCCGGACGAGGCGATGGACAAAATCGCGCCGGATGCGCGCACCGCCATCATCACGCTGACGCATGATCCAAAGCTGGATGATCCGGCGCTTGACCGCGCGTTGAAATCAGAAGCGTTTTACATTGGCTCGCTGGGCAGCAAAAAGACTCACGCAGCCCGCCTCGCTCGCTTGACAGCACTCGGCCATGACGAAGCGGCACTGGCTCGCATTAAGGGGCCGGTCGGGCTCGATATCGGCGCGATTACGGCTCCGGAGATTGCACTCTCCATCCTCGCGGAATTCATCGTCTATCGGCGGCGTCTTGGCAAAGCCTGATGCAATTTGCTGAGTTCCCGCTGGATGATGCATTGGGGGCCGTGCTCGCCCACACAAGGCGCGTGGGGGATTGTGTGCTCAAGAAGGGCACCATCCTAGACGCAGCGTCTATCGCCAGCCTGCGCATTGCCGGGATCTCGCATGTTTTCGCCGCCAAGTTGGCCCCAACGGACCTGCCCGAAAATGCCAGCGCCGACCGCCTTGCGGGCTTCTAACCGCCGATGGATTGCGTCGCAGCCCGGCCAGTACCGGGCGGGTGAATCTCATCGCAGAACACGCGGGGCTGCTGCACATCAACACCGCTGCAATCAACGCCATCAACCAAATAGACGAAGCCCTCACCATTGCCACGCTGGCCAACGCGT
>CAIZGT010000354.1 GCA_903932545.1 uncultured Rhodospirillales bacterium | reverse complement strand
GACATAGATATTCCCCAGTCCCGCCACATTGTGTTGGTCGAGCAACGCCGCCTTGATCGGGGTGATCCGCCCGGCCAAGCGTGCTGCCAGATGTGCGGCGCTGAACGCTGGCGATAGCGGCTCTGGCCCCAGATCGACGAGCAGCTTGTGATTGTCCTCCCGCGCTATGTCGATCAGATCAAGAGCGCCGAACCGGCGTGGATCAACGAATCCAATGCGGGTGCCGCACTCGGTTTCGATCAACAGATGTTCATGCGGCGGCGCCTCATTCTGGCCGACCACGCCGATATTCATGCGGCCGGACATGCCAAGATGGATCAACACGCTCGGGCGCTGATCCAGCCGCATGAGGATGTATTTCGCGCGCCGACGGAAGCTGGCAACAACTGCCCCGATCAGCACACGCGGCAATTCAGGCGGTACTTTCCAGCGCAGATCGTCGCGTCGCAACTCCGCACGGGCGATTTTGCGCCCCAGCAGAGCGACTTCCAGGCCGCGCATCACGGTTTCAACTTCAGGGAGTTCCGGCATGACGCGGGACGCTATAGAGTGTGTGCATGAGCGACAATAGCACCCAATCCCAGACCTCCCCCGATGAGATCGATTTCGGCTATCGCCGCGTCAAGCGCGACGACAAGAAAACGATGGTGCGCGAGGTGTTCGACAGCGTGGCACCGAAATACGACCTGATGAACGATTTGATGTCGTTGGGCATTCATCGCATCTGGAAGCGGATTTTTATCAACGTGCTCGCACCCTCAAAGCAGCGCGACCTGCTCGATCTGGCAGGCGGCACCGGCGATATCACCTTCGGCTGGCTCGAAGCGGGCGGTGGTCCAGCCGTTCTGTCCGATATCAATCCCTCGATGCTCACTGTTGGCCGCGACCGGGCGATCAAGCGCGGCTTTTCCGACGAGATCACGTTTCTGACCGCTGATGCCGAGAAGCTTCCGTTGCCGGATCGCTCGGTTGATACCGTCTCGATGGCGTTCGGCCTGCGCAACTGCACCGACAAAGATGCGGTGCTCGCCGAAGTGCGCCGCGTGCTGCGCCCTGGTGGACGCTTCGCATGCCTCGAATTCTCCCGCGTGCAGGTTGCAGCTTTGAGCCCGATCTATGATGCTTGGTCGTTCAAAGTGTTGCCCAAGCTCGGCCAGATCGTGGCGAAGGATGCCGACAGCTACCAGTATCTCGCCGAGAGCATCCGTATGATGCCCGATCAGGCAGAACTCGCCGGGATGATGCGCAATGCTGGCCTTGAGCAGGTGCGGGTCCGCAATCTGTCCGGCGGGATTGCCGCCATCCACACCGGCTGGCGCCTGTGAGCCTGGCCAGCAAGCGCATCCTCCTCATCGTCTCGGGCGGTATCGCCGCCTACAAGGCGCTAGAATTGGTGCGACTGCTGCGCAAGGCGGGTGCTGGCGTAACCTGCGTGCTGACCCGCGCAGGGGCGGAATTCGTCACCCCATTGTCGTTGCAGGCGCTCAGCGAGAGCCGGGTTTACACCGAATTATTCTCGCTCACCGATGAGAGCGAGATGGGGCATATTCAGCTCTCCCGCGCGGCTGATCTGGTGGTGGTTGCACCTGCTTCAGCCAATATCCTCGCCCAAATGGCGGGGGGCATGGCGTCTGACCTCGCCACCACGCTGCTGCTCGCCACCGACAAGCATGTACTCGTGGCACCTGCGATGAATGTGCGGATGTGGGAGCACGCGGCAACCCAGGCCAATATCGCTACCCTCAAACATCGCGGCGTCGCATTTGTGGGTCCGAATGAGGGCGCGATGGCCTGCAACGAATATGGCTTTGGCCGCCTTGCGGAGCCCGCCGAAATCCTCGCGATCATCGATGCATTGCTGGTCCGTCCGAAGCCACTTACGGGCAAGCACGCGCTGGTAACGGCCGGGCCGACGCATGAGCCGATTGATCCGGTGCGCTATATCGCCAACCGCTCATCAGGCCGCCAGGGCTATGCGATTGCCGCAGCGCTGGCGGAATTGGGCGCGCGGGTCACGCTGGTCAGCGGCCCGGTGTCTTTGGCTCCGCCCGCCGACGTGACGCTGGTGCGCGTAGAGACTGCGCGCGAGATGCTGGTAGCGTGCGAGGCGGCACTGCCGGCTGACGTCGCCGTTTTCGCCGCCGCCGTGGCCGATTGGCGCACCGAGGCGGCCAATCTGAAGCTGAAGAAATCCCCCGATGTTGCTCTGCCATCGCTGGCGTTAACCCTTAATCCTGACATCCTCGCCACTATCGCCCATGCCAACCCACGCCCCAGACTGGTGGTGGGGTTTGCGGCGGAGACGCATGATCTACTCGCCCACGCTACCGCCAAGCGCGCGCGCAAGGGCTGTGACTGGATTGTGGCGAATGATGTGGCCGAAGGGACAGGCATCATGGGCGGAGTTGAAAACGAGGTGCATCTCGTGACTGCTGAGGGCGTGGAGACGTGGCCGCGAATGTCCACAGACGAAGTGGCGCGCAGGCTGGCGACGCGGATGGCGGAGATTTTTGTATGACGACCCCAGTTGCTGTCCGCGTCATGCGCCTGCCGCATTCCGAGGGCCTGGCCCTTCCGAGCTATGCCACACCAGGGGCAGCGGGTATGGATCTGCTGGCAGCGATTACCGCCGATCTGGTGATTGCCCCTGGCGCGCGCGCTTTGGTGCCAACCGGGTTAGCGATCGCGTTGCCGCCGGACTATGAGCTTCAAATCCGGCCACGCTCCGGTCTGGCACTCAAAAACGGCATCACAGTGCCCAACGCTCCAGGAACGATTGATGAAGATTATCGCGGTGAAATTGGGGTGATTGTGCTCAACACTGGCAGCGATGCCTTCACCGTCACCCGTGGCATGCGCATCGCCCAAGCCGTGCTCGCCCCGGTGATTCGGGCCGAGTTTGTGGAAGTTTTGAGCCTGGATCAAACAGCGCGCGGCGCCGGAGGATTTGGTAGCACCGGGGTGAAGTCGTCAAACGGCGGATAACCAAGGCTTTGCGTCACAAAAACGCCACGGCGCAATGAGGTGACAGCGATGCTTGATTGTTATACCAGCCTCGCCTCAGCCCTTCGCATGCCGTTTTGACAGTCTGGATACATGCTGATGTCGCGACCCATCCCCGCCTCACTCTCTGCTGGACGTCGCCTGCCCAATATATGGGATGGGCTAGCAATAGCGTGTGTGTTCGCCGGGATCGTCGCCCTGGTGCATGTCACCCCCGAAACCTTCATGCCGATTGACGCGCCGGATGCGATTGCGGTCTCGCTTGACCCTTCCAACCTGCCCGAATACGCCATTCGCACCACGTTGCGGATGTTTATGGCGTTGTTTGCCTCGCTCGTGTTCACGTTCACCGTGGCACCTTTGGCCGCCAAGAGCAGGCGCGCGGGCCTTATCCTGGTGCCGATACTCGATATCCTGCAATCCGTGCCGATCCTGGGCTTTCTCACCTTCACCACGGCGTTCTTCATGGGGCTGTTCCCCGGCCAAGTGGCAGGTCTGGAATTGGCGGCGATCTTCGCCGTGTTTACCAGTCAGGCCTGGAACATGGCGTTCTCAATGTATCAGTCGCTCACCACTCTGCCGCCCGATTTGGTGGAAGCATCGCGCGCGTTCCGCCTCTCCGGCTGGCAACGGTTCTGGCGGTTGGAAGTGCCGTTTTCGATGCCGGGACTGGTGTGGAACATGATGCTGTCGATGTCCGGTGGCTGGTTCTTTGTGGTTGCTTCTGAGGCGATCACGCTCGGCGACAAAACCTGGACGCTGCCAGGCATCGGCTCCTACGTCTCCGTTGCGCTTGAACAGCGTTCGATGACCTCAATCTGGTGGGCGATTATGGCGATGTTTGTCGTCATTCTCGCTTACGACCAATTGCTGTTCCGCCCGTTGGTGGCGTGGTCGGCGAAGTTCCGCATGGAACTCACCGCCGGTGCTGTGGCGCAAGACCCTTGGGTGCTCAAGCTCCTCCGCCGCACGCATGTGCTCAGCGTGGTGATGGACGCGATGGGCGGGCTGTTGCAGCGCTTCGCCAGCCTGCGCCTTGAACTGCCGAGCTTCAGCGCGCAGGAGCGCCACGACGAGCCCTCAAAGCTCGGCGATGGGGTGTTTTACACTGTAACCGCGCTGGTGGTCGGCTGGGCGGTCTGGACGATCGTAAACTACGTGCTCAGCCAGAATATCGGCTTGGGTGATGTCGGCGAGGCGGTGCTGATGGGCTTCTACACCATGATCCGCGTGGTGGTGCTCATTGCCCTTGCAAGCCTGCTCTGGGTGCCAGTGGGCGTCTATATCGGCCTGCGTCCAGAATTGGCGCGCAAGGTGCAGGTGGTGGTGCAGTTCGCCGCCGCCTTCCCGGCCAATTTGTTCTTCCCGATTTTCGTTATCCTAATCGTAAAATACCACGGCAATTCCGACATCTGGCTGACGCCGCTGATGATCCTGGGCACCCAGTGGTATATTCTGTTCAATGTCATCGCCGGTGCCTCGGCCTTCCCTGGCGATTTGCAGGAAGCGGCGAAGAACTTCCGCGTCGGTGGCCTGCTCTGGTGGCGGCGCGTGATCTTGCCCGGCATTTTCCCCTACTACGTCACCGGCGCCATCACGGCTTCGGGTGGTTCGTGGAACGCCTCGATTGTAGCTGAAGTGGCGAGTTGGGGTGACGACAAGCTTCAGGCGCACGGTCTTGGTGCCTATATCGCCCAGGCGACGACCGACGGAAACTTCGCTCGCGTGGTGTTGGGCGTGGCGGTGATGTCCGCCTTTGTCCTCGGTTTCAACCGCGTGCTCTGGCGCCCGCTTTATGCCTACGCCACCCGCCGATTGACCCTGTGATACACGACCCTCTGATACTTCTAGGAATGTGACGATGGACGGTCTTCCCCCCAAGATGAATCTCGTCGAAGTGCGCGGCTGTCGGCAGGCCTATCACAAAGACAGCGCCTCTGATTTGACGGTGCTTGACGACGTGAACGTCACGATCAGCAGCGGCGAAGTTGTGGGTCTGCTCGGGCGCTCCGGCTCCGGCAAATCCACCTTGCTCCGTATCGTCTCCGGCCTGCTCAAGCCCACGGCGGGCGAGGTCAAGTGGCGCGGCAAGGATCTCACTGGCCCGGCGGATGGCGTGGCGATGGTGTTCCAGAGCTTTGCGCTGTTCCCGTGGTTGACGGTGCAGGAAAACGTCGAACTCGGCCTCGAAGCCCTCGGTATCCCGCGCGATGAGCGTGAGCGTCGGGCCGAGGATGCCATCGATCTGATCGGCTTGGGCGGCTATGAAAGTGCCTATCCGAAGGAACTTTCGGGCGGCATGCGCCAGCGCGTGGGCCTTGCGCGTGCCTTGGTGGTGCATCCCGATCTTCTGCTGATGGACGAGCCGTTTTCGGCGCTGGACGTGCTGACCGCCGAGACGCTGCGCACCGATTTGAT
>CAIZGT010000353.1 GCA_903932545.1 uncultured Rhodospirillales bacterium | reverse complement strand
TCTCGCCCGATCGTTACTTCGCGGAAAATCGGAATGTCGCTGCACAGCACCGGCACGCCGCGTTGCAGGGCCTCAACCAGCGGCAGGCCGAAGCCTTCCGTGGTGGACGCCATAATCAACGCCGACGCGTCGCGATAAATCGTCTCCAACTCGGCATCGTTGATGTTGTTGAGGTGATGCAGTTCCTTGCCAAACCGCGCATGGTTGCGAACGCGCTTCAAAAAATCGACGGTGCCAAGGCTCATATAGCCAACAAACACCAAATGCGCGGTTCCACCCGCCGCCCAGTAGCGCTCGAAGGCGGCAAGTGCGAAGGCATGGTTTTTCCGTGGTGTGATCGAGCCGACCATTATAAATGTGTGGTGTGACGGGTCGAAAATCATCGCCACCGCAGGCTCCAGTGGGGTTGCCGATCGCTTGGAGAGATCATAATCCGAACCGAGATGAAAATACCCAATCGGCGGCACTCGAGCCAATGAGGTCTTTCGCCCGTCCAAATAGAGGCGCAACTCCTCAGCGATCGTGTTGGAGACGGCGACGATCGCGTCAGACCGCGCCACATTCTCATCAATCCAGGCGGTATAATGCGCAATATTCGCCGCGTTATAGGATGGATCGGGGTGCAGAATCGGGATCAGATCATGCACCAGCGTGACCACCTTTCCGCCTTGCGCCTGAAACTGCCGCGGCAAGTGCCAATCACTGCGATCCCAGCGCACTTCCGGCATCAGCAGAATATGGCCAGTGAGATCGTCATCACGGCTGATGATGCGCGTGATCGGCGCGCCATGCGGCGCCGGGCGACGGACACGCCGCCATAGACGCCGCATGGCGCGCGCGACCGGATAATCGGCCGGGTCGATAAACACCGCGCGGCGCAGGGTCTCGGATTTGAAGGCGCGCATCAACGCATCCGAAACCCGCATTTGCAGCTTCACCCGATACCAGCGCAAGGTTCGGGCCAATTGTACACGATCAATCCGCGCATCAATCCAGTCCGAACCAGGAAATTTCCTCAGCGCGGTTGGTCTGCTTTCATGCGCATCGGGCGTGGTGATCGCCGTAGCCGCAATGACCGCCAACTGGTCGTGCACCATGATCACCGGCGCGCATTCCAACCCCATACTGGCCCCGATATCGACGCTATGGCGCACAATATTCTGCACCACTCGCTCAATTCCGGTGGTTTTGCCGCTGGCGAAGGTATTGTGACAATAGATAAACACCCATCTTGACGCCGGGTTAGCCCTTGTGTCCGACATCCGAGGCTCCCAGTGATCCATGACAGTGATAATCGCCCATACTTAACAACGCCGCTAATATCAACGTGGTCAACGCAACAAAGTAATGATCAAACGCTCGTCGCAAGCAAGCATATCAATTCACTTCGTACGACCTGTTCTTTCTGCGGATCCACAGTTCCCGCCTAGACAGGTAACGGCCGCATTTTGTTCATTATTGGAACAGGATCAAAGGAAATCAGCCACGCCTCGCTATCATCTACTCCAACACTCGCAATCATCCGCTTGCCGCCCGGAAGCCACGCGAGGCCGGCCGCAAACTCAATCCTTCGGCCCAAAAATGAAAACGCAGGAGAAATCGCAGTCGTTTTCAAATCTTTATCAAACTTAATAAATCGATGTCGGTAATATTTAATCGTCGATATAATAGAACGTTCATGAACGAGCGCAATGTAATTGTCATCATAAGGAACCAGTTGCGAACCGCCACGGATATGGTCTAGCGCCAAACTAGGTTGATATTCTGATACACCCCGCCCTTCCGCGTCTACAACTCGCAAGGGGTCAACCGAATAAACAAACCTCAAGACATCATTTCTGACAACTGGCATCCAGTTTTTTTCTGGTCGGGTCTGATCATGGGAAGCAATAATACGGCAGTTAGAAAGCTCATAACAGCCTATTTTTGCTGTGATTTCACCAATCATTATCTGCGGGATGCCATCAGGTGAAAATTCACATACACTTGCAGATCCGAACAACTCATCTCCAACAGCAAAAATCCGCATATCTTCTGCGCCTTTTGGATGTTTATAGCGAGCTTTTTCTGGGAATCCGTGAAAGCGCACTGGCTTAAATTCGAGCGACTGTAAATCATCCCAATCCGAAAACACGGCCATAACGTTTTCTGTGATTATTTCGCTTGAATTTGGCTTGTAATCATTCGATCCCAGCAAAAACCATTGCTGGAACCGATCGAAATAATAATTTGAACACCTAACGTTTACGTATAATTTGTCGTTAAATCTACAAACAGAAGGATTACAGCCATTTTTAAAACTAATTCGGAATTTTTTAATATCTAAACCTGGAAATTCATCATTTAATTTTTTTGAAAATGCCGGCATGTTTAAACGGGCTGCAATTCTATATTCTGCAAAAACCGAACGGGAAGTTGCTAAAAATTCGCACAGTTGCGCACCATGCGTTTTGGAGGGTGCATCGCTAAAAATTACTTGATAAGAACTTCTCACTGTACGAACGAATGCGAACCACCTTACTTTCTCGTGGAAATCTAAAGTTTTTGTTTTAAGCGTATTTTTAAGTGCCAAAAAACGTGACCGCATACATCCATAGCCTTTAACTGCTGGACATTCGCATATACGCGAAATTTTCCGTTTGGCACCAGAGCATCACACCGACATTATTGCCACACCCAATCAGCTCGGCGCACCGGCAGGGGCAGGCACTTTCATCATCGTCCCGGTCATCGGAATGAAGAACACGCCCACATCTTTCTTGGTGTGAATTTTGCCATCCTCGTCCTTGGTGTAAACATACAGGAACTGGCCACGCTTGAACGGCTGGCCAATCGGGATCAGCGCGCGCCCACCCGGTTTGAGCTGCTTGAATAATTCCGGCGGGGCGTATTGTGCGGCACAGGTGATGATGATGATGTCAAACCCGCCCTCCACTTCTGGCCAGCCGAAATAGCCGTCCCCCACCCGGGTTTCCACATTGTCATAACCAAGCGGCGCGAAGATCTTGTGCACCGCATTGCCCAGTGGCTCGATGATCTCGATAGAGTAGGATTTCTTCACGATCCGGCTGAGCAGCGACGATTGGAAGCCGCTGCCGGTGCCAATTTCCAGCGTCACGTCGCCCGGCTTTGGCTTTGCAACCTGCGTCATATAAGCTTGGCCGAGATAATCCGACAGCGCCGAGCCATAGCCAAGCGCCCAAGGCTTGGGGTTTTCTTCATAGCAATCACCCGGCGTGGCGCGCTTCTCGTCATATTGATAGTGGAAATACTCGCGCGGTACTTCCTCAAACGCGGCCAGGACAGCGGGATCTGCCGAGCCCAGGCGCTCTTTCAGATATGACGCAATCTGCTTCATCGCAGCGGGCTTGCGCGCCTGAATCGCGTCAAACTGCCCCTGCGAAAGATTAACCGGACGGCCAGAGGCGGCCATCGCGCTCATATAGGCGTCACGGTTCCAGCCATTCGGAAACGCGGGAACGGATGTCGCAGCCGAGGCCGCGAACGGGATGGCGAGCGAGGCAGCAGCCCCGGTCAATACAGTGCGGCGGGTCAGGTCGATGGGCACGGTCAAATCTTCCGATCTCGGGGGAAAGCAACGTTGGCGATCACATACAGGCACAGCGCCGAAATAAGAACTGCCGCGTGGCCAGATTGCCATGCAATCAGATTGGCCAGCGGCGTGGACACCACAGAGAACGCGCCGTTCAGCCCCCAGGCCCACGGCATGAACCCATCCTTGCCTGCCCGGCTGAGCCCCAACGGAAACGGCAAGCCGAGCGCCAGCGAGACTGGGGCCAGAGCGGCGATCACCAATCCCACGCGGGTCATATAAGGCAGGTCAAGCGTGCTGAGGATGGCGTTCTGCTGGAAGAAGTAAACGGCAACGCACCACGCCACGATCACCAACACCGCCGCATCAATCCCCTGTCGCGGCATGCTGACGAAACGCTCGCTGAGCAGGCTGCCAACACCAGAGAAAATCAGCATCGCCGTCAACACGATGGCAAAACCGCTGGTGCGGTCGTTGAGATAGAAGCTGGCGCGATCGATGGCGTAAAGCTCGATAAACAGGAAGCCGAGGCCGAGCGCTGCGAAATACAGCGCCGCACGCGGCGCGCTGATCCCCGGTGCCCGCACCCGGCGCCCCGCCACCAGCGGCACGGCGAGCACCAGCAGCGCTATCACAGCGGCTTGCCCGAGCACCGCGAGATTAACCAGCGCGCCAATCTCCGGCTGCGGCAGAATCTCTAACCTTGTTAACACCTGACGCAACTGTGATAGCCGCAGCACGTTATAGAATTCCGGACGGTCGAAGGTGATCGGCCGCAGGTCGAAAGCGCGATCTGATTCCGTCACCGCGCCGTGCAGCGCGGCTGGCGCCTCATCAGCAATCGCGTCCTGCGCCTTATCGCTTGCTGACACTTCCCCAGTGCTGAACGACACCGGCGGAAGGTCGTTGAATATCTCACTGCGAGGCGCTGTTTCAATGCCTGGAAAATACGAGAGATCGAAGCTGCGTTCCTGGGCAAATTGCCGCGCCTGACTGATCCGCGCGGCGTCGAACGGCTCAGGTGAGACCAAAATGCGCACATTCCACGCCGAGCGATACACCAGCACATTGTTCCAAGGCCGCGCGATCCCGGCCTCGTGCAACCCCTCGCGCACAGTGGCCAGCATGCGAATGGCGTAGGCCGGAAATTCGCGGATCGACACCGGGATGGACAATATCCCATCATGCGACAACGCGCCGACATAGCTGGCAATCACCTCAGCAGTGAACGCCGTTTGATTGGCTTCGGCGGCGTCGAGGAAGTCTCCAGCAATGTCGATAATGTCGAATTGGCGGCCAAGCACAGCGGCCAGCGGGCTGCTTCCCAGCGCCAACGGACGGTGATCCGCGCCCAGCATCATGCCGCGCAAGGCAGTCTCCGGCTCCACCACCAGCAGACCACGCGCGCCGAGCGCTGCAGCTTCAGCGGCATGGAAACCGCCCGAACTGCCGATCAGCAAAGCGCGCGCATTGCGCTCCATCTTGTAGGGCAGCCCGGCGAGGGTGGCGGCGGCATAATGCGTGTCGAGTTGCCCCGCGCGCGGCAAGGCTGCGATGCGGTTGCCGTCGCGGTAAAAGCCAAACGTGGTTGGTGGCCCAGCGAGGCCCATCTCGCCGGCATTGTTGGACAAATCCGTGTCGACCCGCTCGGTAAAATCATCCAAAATTGTATAAAAGCCGCGTGCTGAGCGGATTTCGCCAATGATTTTGGCGTTGGGCGTGTGCAGCGGCGCGTAGATCGCCTTGAAATCGTTGAAGCTTGCCTGCGGCCCGAGTAGCAGCAGCGCCTCGGTAGCGCACAGCACCAGCACCGCCACCGGCAACGCCACCCGCCAGCGCGGCACAAAGGCCGCGGCGAGCGCCATCGGCACCAGCAGGCAGGGCAACAGTTCAAACGGATGCACCACCGACATCAGCGCCAAGGCCAGCATCGAACCTGCACCCGCGCCGGTGAGGTCGTAGCAATACACCATGCCCAGACGGCTATCGTTGCGCACGAAGCTTAGGCTGACATAGATGCCAGCCAGGAAGAAGAACGGGAAAAGTGCGGCATAATAGCCGAAGATCAGCCCAATTTGCGGCCATAGCGTTGCCGGGTTTTGCAATTGCAGCGGGTTGAACGGGTTCTGCGTCACCGCAAAAAAGCCAAGCCCGGCGGCGGCGATCAGTGAAGCGGGCAGAAACGCCATCAGCGCATCGCCATGCCGGGTGAAGAACGGCCGCGCCAACGCCAGCGCCACGCCGGAGAAGGCGAACCCGGCGAGCACAATCGAGATCACCCAGTAGCCATATTCCGACCATTTCGCGACGGCGAAATAACGGGTCAATGCGATCTCAAAACCCACAGTTGCGAGTGAGACCAAAAACAGCGGCAACATCGCCGCAAACGCGCGCAAGTGAGACTTCATCCGCCGATCCGCCGATCCAGAAAACTGTGCAAAGCGGCGTTGAAGCCCGGTGCTTCATCGACGAACAACGCATGCCCGGTGTCGCCCATCACCATCGTCTCTGCCGCCGGATGATGCGCCGCCAGATTGCCCGCCTGACCGGCAAAGGCAGGGCGGACGACGTAGAACACCGGCTTGGCAGTGGCATAAACCGCCTCTTTCCAATAGGTTCGCGGCACCGCATAGGCCAGCAGCGCGTTGGCCGCCCGCACTGGGGTGCGCAACGCGGCTTCCGTCAGGCGATTGAGGTAATCCGCCGCTTGCGGATGATGGAACATCGAGCGAACGAAACTCGCCATAAACTGCGCATGGGTCTGCGGCGGAACTGCGTGATAGACATGTTTGGACGGCGCAGGCGCTGGCTCCTCTCCCACCGAATTGTCGATCAACACCAGCCCGGCCAACGCGGAATCTCCACGCGCATGCACATAAGCCAGCGAGTCGAGCATGCCGAGGGACCAGCCGACGAGTACGACGCGGTGCAGATTGAGCTGTTCGATCACCTCACCAATATCCGCTGCCCGACGGTCATAAGTGTAGCCGCTGGCGGGGACATCGCTCTGCCCCTGGCCACGCGGGTCGAGCACCACCACCCGGTATTGCTTGGAAAATTCTGCGATTTGGGGCTGAAAAATCCAGCCCGGCATTGTCCAGCCCGGCACAAACAACAGAACAGGTGCCGTTGATTTCACCGGCCCCACCTCCATCACATGCAGCCGTACGCCATCGCTTGTGGTAATGAACCGCTCACCGGCCAACACCGGTGCGGACCCGGACAACAGGGCCGCGCAGATCAACAGGAACGTGAGGATGATGCGCATGGCACGAAGTGAAGTGCTCACCCCCCTTCTGTCAACCGAAGCTGCATGATGTCGCCAAACGACAACCAAGCTCCCCCCTCGCGCACCGGCGCAATTATGGCCTTGTTGGTGGTGGTGGCGCTGCTGGTGGCTGGCCTGGCGCTGCAGCGCCAGATGCGCGCTGACAGCCGCATGGAGGACTGCCTGATGTCTGGTCGTAAGAACTGTGCGCCGATAGAAATTATCACGAAATAAACAGCTGTATGGACTTCTAGACCGCATACATTATGTGGTGATCAGCCGTTTAACGGGAGAAAAAAAACATGCTGATCACACGCCGCCAAGCGCTTATCACCTCTGTTGGCGCGGGAATCGCCGCCACCAGCCGCATCATACCAGCCCAAGCTGCAGCCCCAATCGCGGGCGTGCCAGGGCCAGCATTCTATCGCAGCAAGCTTGGTTCGTATGAGATCACGGTGATTTCAGACGGTTATGGCGTGATCCCCAAAATCGACGGTTTCGTGATCAACGCCACGCCTGAAGAAGTGCGCGCAACGTTGGCCGCACAATTCCTGCCCACCGACCGAATTCAGGTGCCGTTCAACACCCTGGTGGTCAACACCGGCAGCAAGCTGGTTTTGATCGACACCGGCATTGGTGACATGGGGCCGCCGACAACCGGCACATGGATGAAGAATTTCCGCGCCGCTGGGTTCAAGCCCGAAGACGTGGACATTGTGGTGCTCAGCCATTTGCATCCCGACCACATCAACGGCCTGCGCCTGAAGGACGGCACGGAGGTGTTCCCCGAGGCCGAGATCAAGATCAACGAGACTGAATTGAACTATTGGACAAAGGACGCGCCAGCCGCGTCGTCCACGATCACGCAAGGTTATGCCAAAGCGGTGGACCGGGTGTTGGGGCCGAAGCTGAAGCATCTCACCATGTATAAATGGGGCGAAGAAGTGGCCCCTGGCATCACCTCGATTGGCGCTCCTGGCCACACGCCGGGTCATTCGATGTTTGCGATTGCCTCGGGCGGCGCCACCTTCATGGCGGTGTCCGACATCACCAACGTGCCGTATCTGTTCGCCAAACACCCGGATTGGTCGGTGTTGTATGACAACGACCCGGTTTTGGCGCGCGCCACGCGGCACAAAATGCTCGACATGCTGGCGAGCGAGAAGGCGGGCGTGGGCTTCTATCACGCCTCGTTCCCGTCATTCGGATCGATTGAGCGTGAGGGCAGCGGCTACAATCTGGTGCCGGGGTTCTGGAAAGCGCCGGTGTGATCGTGGGGTGGGATACCGTTTGGCATCCCACCCTACAGCCGTTCCCGACGCTTCACCTGCTGCCAAATCGCTTCCATCTCCTCAAGGCTCGACTCACTCGGGGTGCGTCCCTGCCGCGCCAACTCAGCCTCAACCGTGCCAAACCGTCGCGAAAATTTCGCAATCGCGCCGCGCAAACTCGCCTCCGGATCGATATCCAGCTTCCGCGCCAACGAAGCGGCGACGAACATGATATCGCCAAACTCGTCTTCCAGCCGCGCCTTATCGGCGGTGGCGAGTTCGGCACGGAGTTCGGCGATCTCCTCCTCCATCTTCTGGATAACCGCCTCGGCATCCGGCCAGTCAAATCCGACGCGGGCAGCGCGTGAGGTTATTTTGCGGGCTCGGGTGAGCGCAGGCAGGGCCAGAGGAATCCCCGCCAGCGTGCCCGTTTCAGCGCGCGCAGCCCGTTCCGCCTGTTTCTGTGCTTCCCAGGCGGCGGTTTGCATGCCCGCATCGCGCGCAGCAGCCTCCCCGAACACATGCGGATGACGCCTTATCATCTTGTCGGCGATGGCTTTTGCCACGTCCACGAAGGCAAAACGGCCCGCTTCCTCGGCCATCCGCGCATGATAGACCACCTGGAACAGCAGGTCGCCCAGCTCATCAGGCAG
>CAIZGT010000352.1 GCA_903932545.1 uncultured Rhodospirillales bacterium | reverse complement strand
CTGCTGGCACGAAATACAGACTGATCTGATCCGCCAAACGCTGCACCGCAGGCTTGGCTGCTTGGGCCGCCTCCACCAGCCGGATCAATGTTCCAAGCGCCGTCTCGCCTCCCAGCTTTTGGGTGCGAACCACCAGCAAGCCCGACAAGTTGATCGCGCCCGCCATTACGGCCGCACCAACACAGACTGCAACCGGCAGGCTCTCACCTGTCAGGGTTGATTGATCAAGGTCGGAATGACCCTCAACCACCTCAACATCCACCGGCACGGCGGCGCCAGGTTTGACGACGACAAGATCCCCCACGCGCACAGCGGCCATATCCACATCTTCATCAACCCCATCACGCCGCCGCGTGGCGCGCTCGGGCCGCAATTTGGCCAGATCACGCAATGCGATACTGGCCTGATGGCGCGCACGAGATTCAAGGTATCGACCGAGCAGCACCAGCGCGATCACCAATGCAGCGCTGTCGAAATACAAATCGGGTGCGCCGTTAACCAGCAGGCCCAGGCTGAGCAGATATGCCGCCCACGTGCCCATCGCCACCAACGCATCCATGCTCGGCGAGAGCATACGAACCGATTTCAGCCCGGCGGTGGTAATGCCCGCCCCAAGCCAGAGCAGCACTGGCGAGGCCAATGCCGCCTGCACCCAGCCGGGCAGCATAATCATCACGCCGAACGGGGCCGCCAGCATCGGCAACGTGATCGGCACCGCCAGCGCCAACCCCAGTGCGACGCGCCAGAATGGCTCTGGATGCGACATGTCCATCCCCGGCATGTCTGGCATCACTGGGCTTGCGGTATATCCCGCGCGCTCAACAGCGGCGACGAGATCATCCGGGGCCACTTCGTGCTGGGTGTGGATGGTGGCCAGTGCGGTCATGAGATTGACCTGCACATCCGCCACGCCCGGCACACGTGAGAGCGTTTTCTCCACCCGCCCAACACAGGAGGCACAGGTCATACCGCCAATATTCAGAGTTTGTTCGCCGAGCGGCATCACGCTCTCCTATTCAGGCAATCCCAAACTCGCCGGGTCTGCCAATTCACGTTCATCAAATACAAAACATTCGCCCTGCCAGCGACGTTCAGCTTCGGGCACCTGCTCCAGATAGGCTAGAATGCCGCCTTGCAGATGGAAAACCTCGGAAAACCCCCGCGCGAGCAGCAAGGCGCTCGCTTTCTCACAGCGAATACCGCCGGTGCAGAACATTGCCACACGCTTATGGACCGCCGGGTTAAAATGCTCAGCGACAAAATCCGGGAATTCGGTGAATTTGGCGGTGCCGGGGTCGATCGCGCCAGGAAACGTGCCATGCGCCACTTCAAAGCTGTTGCGAGTGTCGATCAATAGCAGTTCCGGATCATCGAGCAGCCGGTTCCACTCCGCCGGAGCGACATAATGCCCCACCTGATGCGCAGGATTGCCCTCAGGCGCGCGCAGCGTGACGATTTCCGGCTTTACCTTGATCTTCAGGCGAGCAAACGGTATCCCGGCCACCTTCGCCCATTTGAGCGTCAACGCGCTAAAAGCCGGTCCGGGAGCGACGCCGGTTTGCAATTCAGCGACAAATTGCCGCAATTTCGCATCCGGCCCGGCGATGGTGCCGTTGATCCCCTCATGCGCCAAAATCAGCGTGCCGCGCAGCCCTGCCGCCTCGGCGCGGGCGAGAAGCATGAGGCGCAATTCATCCGGCCGCTCGACCACTCGAAACTCATAAAGTGCTGCAATGAGGGTATCAGGCCCGGATTTGCCCGTCATAAAGTGTCGTCCCACGCTCATCGATGCTGCGCCAGCCGATCCGACCGGCGTCTATTTGCATTGTCATAAACCCATGATGGCCGCTGGCAAATTGCCCGGCGCGGGCTGGCCCCGGCTCATAAACCTGCGAGCCTGCGCCACATGTGATGTAGTGCATGCCCTCGCGGGACAGATATTGCAGGTTGTGGACATGGCCGTTGATGTAGAGATGAATATTATGTTTTTGCAGCAAAGGCTTGAGACGGATCACCAAATCCGCTGAATCGCGTTCGCCATCACTCACGGTGTGGATCGGATGATGACCCACCACAACATTCCACTTCGCGCGTGACTGACCGAGGCCAGCATCAAGCCACGCCAATTGCGCGTCCACATCTTGGCCATCAACGCGCACTTTGGTGCCCCAATATTTGCGCAGCATCGGGTTGGT
The DNA here is from genome assembly GCA_903932545.1 of uncultured Rhodospirillales bacterium. GTDB lineage: Bacteria > Pseudomonadota > Alphaproteobacteria > Acetobacterales > Acetobacteraceae > CAIQQQ01. The sequence goes on along the minus strand of CAIZGT010000352.1, from coordinate 3,522 downwards.
ATCGATGAAAAAGAACGCGATCTCGGTCCCGTCCGCCAGCTTCTCGGATCGTTGGAAATAGCGAGCGGGCATATTCCAGCGCGGAGATTTCTGGCCGTAATCAAGCTGAGCCTCCACGCTGCCCCGATAATCATGGTTCCCCAAGATCACGTCCCATCGGGTTTGCAGCGATTTGGCGGTGTAGATGGTTTCAAACGAGGTTTGCCACTGCGCGTCATCCACCGACGCCACGCCGTCTTCATAGAAATTATCGCCCACCGAGATCACGAAACGGCTGTTGACCCGCTCAGCCGCGCGGCCCATCGCCACCGCAACCTCGGACTGCTTGTCCGCCCCTTCGCGCCCCCAATCACCCAGCACAACGAAATCGAGCGTGGGCGATTTGGCCATAGCAGGGACGCGAGCCATCACTGCGCCCGCTGCGGCAGTGAGCAAAGTGGCGCGTCGGGTGAGCAACATGGCGATGTCCTCGGCTTAGAACGTTATGTTGGTGTAAAGACCAAGAACCAATTCATCGGCCAAGCGACGGCCCGGACGGTTCGGGTCTGGGACACCGCCGCCCGGGCGGGAGACAAATTGCAGATCCGGCTCCAACACCAGCCACGGCAAAACCTGAGCTTGATACGTGGCTTCAATGAAGGTCTCACTCGACCGCACCGGGTAGAGCGGATTGCCAAGAGCCGCCACGCTTTGGTCATAAGCCCGGGCACGGCTGGAGACGTGGGCATAGCCAAAGCCCAAGCCAAACACATCATCATCGCGACCCGGCAGCGGCGCGGTGACGGTCACGCCGCCATTGAAGCTCAGATCAATCAAATTCTGCTGGCTCGGCGCGCTCAGCAGACGACCGAACACGCTCACCAACCGGGCCGGGTTAGATGCGGATTTCCACACCCCCTGATCGGCCATCAAATAGAGCGCATGATTGCCAGAGATTTGGCGGGGATTGAGCGCCGGATAGGCGGCAAGCGAGCCGCCATTGCTGGCCAATAACTGGTCGTTGAACGCCGCAGTATCGTAATAAAAGCCAATTTTAACCGCGGTCGGTAACCCTTCTGGCATTTTCTTGTCATCGGGATTTTTCTGGTTGATCGCGTATTGCGCCTCAGCGATCACCAACGCGCCAGTACGTAGATTGGTGTTGATGCCTGCACGGCTCAGCCCGCGCAATTGGCCGTCATTGTTAAATGAGCCGCCCGCCGGGTTGTCGTTGAACACACCGGCCAGAAACGTCACGTCATCGCGCGGGTGCGCGCGCAGGCGGACGCCAAGGGACGACAGCGGATAGGTCGGCCCGCCGCCATACAAATCAGCCGACGGCACCAGCGGCCAGCCCATCATCGTATTGAGGAAAATCAGCGAATTGGTGCTAGCGATAAACTCCTGATCAATACTCTGCTGACCGATCTTCACATCAAACGCGCCACCTGCGAAGCTCTGTTGCACCCAGGCTTCCCACACACGCTGCTTGGGCGTTGCGGCAATACCGGAGGCGGTTTGCAGAACGCCCTGATAATAGGCCGCCAATGGTCGGCCGTGGATGCTCAGGGCGGAGACAAAGATGGTACCGCCCTGCCAGCCCAAGGCCTTGTCGGTGTCGATGGAGGCGGAGAACGTGGTCAAACCGTCCAGCGTGAAGCCACGCTTAAGGCCGCCGCTGACCACACCCAGCAAATCGGCCTGCTCAGACAGCACCACCGTGACACCTTTGTCAGCCAAAGCACTGCGCAGCCCGCCCATGTCGCCCAGCAGGTTTGATCGCTCCCAGATGGAGCCGTTGGCTGCATCGTCTGCATGCGCAATCGGCGCCACCGACATCAAAACCGATGTCAGAAATGCGAGTGGCCATGAGCGCATACGTAACCTCAACAAAGCGACAGCGTTACATTATAACGCCGCCGCTTATCATGCGGCCACCATCGGGTCCATCCTGCTTCGGTGACAAACGAAGCTGCGCGCAACGACGTCGTGGTTACATCACGCGGCCGTGCCGCCCACCGTAAGACCGGACAATTTCAGCGTTGGCTGCCCCACACCCACCGGCACGCCCTGCCCGTTTTTGCCGCATGTCCCGATACCGGGATCAAGCGCCATATCTGAGCCGATCATCTCCACCTTTGTGAGAGCATCGGGGCCGTTGCCGATCAGCGTGGCCCCTTTGACCGGGGCACCGAGCTTGCCGTTCTCGATCATGTAGGCCTCAGAGGCCGAGAACACGAATTTGCCCGAGGTAATATCCACCTGCCCGCCGCCGAAATTCACCGCATAAATCCCGCGCGAGACGGAGGCAATCATCTCGTCCACAGAGGCCGTGCCGCTCAGCATCACGGTGTTGGTCATGCGCGGCATCGGCGCGTGGGCGTAGCTCTGCCGACGCCCATTGCCGGTGGCGCGCTCGCCCATCAGGCGCGCATTCAGGCGGTCTTGCATGAAGCCCACCAGAATGCCGTCCTCGATCAGCGTTGTGCGGCTGGAGGGTGTGCCTTCATCATCAACCGTGATCGACCCGCGCCGATCTGGCAGGGTGCCATCATCCACCACCGTCACACCTGGGGAGGCGATGCGTTGGCCCATCAGGCCAGAGAACGCCGAGGTTTTTTTGCGGTTGAAATCGCCTTCCAGCCCGTGCCCGATCGCCTCATGCAGCAAAATGCCTGGCCATCCGGCGCCCAGCACCACCGGCATCTCGCCCGCAGGAGCTGCAACTGAGGTGAGATTCACCAGCGCCTGACGCAGCGCCTCATCAACCGCGTGCTTCCAGGCCTGGGGTGCCACGAGGCGGGAATAATCATGCCGACCTCCCAGCCCATAGCTGCCAGTCTCACGCTTGCCGTCCTGCTCGACCACGAGCGAGACGTTAAACCGCACCAGCGGGCGCAAATCGGCCACGCGGGTGCCATCGGCGCGCATAATCTGCACTGCCTGCCACTCGCCCGTGATGCCAGCGGACACTTGCTTCACCCGGCTGTCTTTGCCGCGCGCATAGGCGTCAATCTCTGATAGCAGCGCGGTGCGGCCTGCAAATCCTTCATCGCCCAGCGGATTGACCGGAGAATAGAGCCGCGTGTTGGTGGCCTGCGGTGGGGCGGCAGCGATGCCGGAATGGCCGGATGCCACCGAACTCACCGTCGCCGCTGCACGCTTCAACGCAGCCTCGGAAATCTCATCAGCATGGGCATAGCCCGCCGCCTCACCCGCCACAGCGCGCAGGCCGAAGCCGCGCGTGGTGTCGAAGCCTGCCGAGCGGATGCGCCCGTCATCGAGCACAATGCTTTCACTCTCACGATATTCCAGAAACAACTCGCCATCATCCGCCCGCGCCAAAGCGCCGCGCAGGATATGGGCGGCGGCGTCTTGGGTGATGTCGTGGCCCTCAAAGAACAGCCCATCGGTGACGGAAAGCGCGGTATCGAGGTCTTGCATAATACGTCCTGTGTTAGCCGCGCACGATATGGCGCAGCGTCAAGGCGGTGGAGAGCAGCACAACGGCAGATGCTTGATGCAACGTGCCAAGGCTGACCG
>CAIZGT010000351.1 GCA_903932545.1 uncultured Rhodospirillales bacterium | reverse complement strand
GTGGCAAAACCGCGCAACTCGCCGCAGCTGGTGCTGAGGTCACAGCCATCGAGTTGCACGCCCCGCGCATTGTGCGGCTGCGCGAAAATCTGGCGCGGCTGAACCTCAATGTCGAAATTGTGCAGGGCGATGCGATGACGTGGCGCCCGGCGGAGAAGCTCGACGCGATTTTGCTCGATGCGCCGTGCAGCGCCACCGGCACCATCCGCCGCCACCCAGACGTGGCGCACCACAAACGCCCACGCGATCTGCTTACGCTGGCTCCACAGCAAGACCGCCTGCTTGATGCGGCGTGTGACATGCTGCGCGTCGGCGGGCGGCTGATTTATGCGGTGTGTTCATTGCAGCCGGAAGAAGCGGCGGCAAGGGTGGAGGCGGCCTGTGTTCGTCTCATGCTCAAGCCGATGCCGTTTACGGCCGATGACCTACCTGGCCTACCCGAGGCGCTGACGCCGGAAGGCTATATCCGCACCCTGCCCTCAATGTGGGCGGAGCGCGGTGGGATGGATGGGTTTTTCATCGCCCGCATGGTGCGTATCTAACAACACTCCCCCCATGCGCGCGCCTTGCTTGCGGCGTGGTGTGACGGCTGACTAAAACAGGCACATGACCAGCAATACCCTCATCGCCCCCAGCCTGCTCGCCGCCGATTTTGCCCGTTTGGGCGAAGAGGCGCGCGCCGTTGAAACCGCCGGTGCAGACTGGCTGCATCTGGACGTGATGGACGGGCATTTTGTGCCCAACATCACTTTCGGCCCCCTGGTCGTGAAGGCCTTACGCCCGCACACCAAGCTGCCGTTGGATGTGCATCTGATGATCGCGCCGTGTGATCCATATATCGATGCGTTTGCCGAGGCGGGCGCGGATCACATCTCGATCCATCCGGAATCTGGCCCCAACATGCACCGCTCGCTGCAACGCATCCGGGCGCTCGGCAAAAAATCCGGCGTGGTGTTGAACCCGGCAACCCCAGTTGAGTCGATCCTATGGGTGCTCGATCTGGTCGATATCATCATGGTGATGACGGTGAACCCCGGCTTTGGCGGCCAAGCCTTCATTGCCAGCCAATTGCCGAAAATCGCGTTGCTGCGGCAAGCAATTGACGCCTCGGGCCACGATATCCGCCTGCAGATTGATGGTGGCGTGACGGCGCAGACCGCCCGCTCGTGTCTTGATGCCGGGGCGGATGTGCTTGTGGCGGGCAGTGCTGTGTATGGCAAGCCCGACTACGCCGCCGCCATCGCTGCGATCCGCACCGCTTCATGACCCTGCCCGACCCGTCGCGCTGGCTGCGTCGGGCGCTGGCAAAATTGCCGCAGCTTGGACTGGTGCGCGTGCCGGATGCACCGCTGCCGCTGGTGCGCGATTTGTGGCCGGGGGATGCCACGCGCGGGGCCAATTTGTTGCGCGGCGTGATCGAGCTCGGCGGGATGACCGGGCGGCTGACGCAAGCGGTGTTTCAGGATCGCGACGCTGCAACGGCGCTGCGTGTGGCGGCGCATGGTTTCGGCTGGCTGCGCGATTTGCGCGCGCTGGGCACCGATGCGGCGCGGATGCAGGCGCGCAGCATGGTCGATGCCTGGATGCAGGCCAGTCCACGCGACAAGCTCGCCGAGCGCCCCGACATCACCGGCAGCCGCATCGCCGCCTGGCTTGGGCATTACGATTTCTTTGCCGCGAGTGCTGATGATGGGTTTCGTCAGGCGCTGATGGGTCAATTGGTGGCAGATGCGCGCACGCTCTCCGCCCTGCTACCCGCTGAGGAGCAGGATGGCCGCGCCCTTACCGCGCTGAAGGGGCTGATCGCTGCCGGGGTTGGACTGCCGGAGCAACAGGCGTTGCTGGCGCGCGCGCAACGCCTGTTGCCGCCGGAGATTCAGAACCAAACCCTGCCCGACGGCACCCATGTTGAGCGCAGCCCGGCTGAGCATCTTG
>CAIZGT010000350.1 GCA_903932545.1 uncultured Rhodospirillales bacterium | reverse complement strand
GTCTTCAGACCGGACTTGTCGAGGTCGAAGAACACGCGATCGCCAACGTTGGCGACGAGGTCTTCCTGGCTGCCCGGAACGATACCGGAGTTGGTTGCGGAAGCACCGTTGCCGCTGGAGGTGGCAGCGTTGTCAGAGCAAGCGGCCAGCAGGGCCACGGCGGCGAAAGCGCCGATAATTTTAACGTTCATCGATTTGCGTCCCTGAGAGGAGGTGCGAAACTGGGTTGAACCCCCGGGGAAGAACCCCCGCCGGGTCAGACGATGCGTGAAAGAAGCCGGGCGGAAACCCCAAATGAAGCTCCGCACTGACTGCGAGCGGAATTAGACCCCGCGAACAAACATGGTCAAGCTACAGTGTCATCCGTGCCACACATGACAACCATGCCGTGGCACAGATGACACGGTTTTCACCGCTGTATTGTCACAATCAGGCCAATAGCGGGCCCCAAGCCGGTTCAGATGCATCTGTCGGCGTCGCCACTTGTCGTTCATTAAAGCCGGTGATGTCGATTGAAACCAAGCGCGCGCTGAATCCGGTGCCGCGATTGTCGCGCGCCGGGGTCTCACGCCAGAACATGATCACCCGTCCGTTCGGCGCAAAGGTTGGGCCTTCAACATAGAAACTCTCAGACAAAATGCGCTCACCCGAGCCATCTGGGCGCATCACGCCGACCGAGAATGTCCCAGCATTGATCTTGGTGAATGCGATCAAATCGCCGCGCGGGCTCCAAACCGGCGTGCCGTAACGGCCATTGCCGAAGCTGATCCGCTTCGCCCCACCGCCGCCTGCACCCATCACGTAGAGTTGTTGATCACCGCCACGGTCGGAGTTGAACACAATCTGTGTGCCATCCGGGCTGTAGCAGGGCGAGACATCGATCGAGCCCGAGTCGGTCAGGCGGGTGGCGCGGCGGGAGCCGAGATCGACGGAGTAGATATCGGCGTTCCCGCCCGGCGTGGTCTGCGACATCACCACCGAATTGCCATCCGGCGCGAATCGGGGCGACAACGTCATGCCGGAGAAATCACCCAGAGCCGATTGCCGCCCGGTACCGAGATCAAACATGTAAACGCGCGGCTTGTTGTTGGCATAGCTCATGAACGCCACCTGATCGCGCGTGGGATGGAAGCGCGGGGTTTTGGCAATCCAGGTGCCATCGGTGAGGAAGCGGTTGTTCTCGCCGTCCTGATCCATCACCGCCAGACGCTTCACCCGACGGTCACGCGGGCCGGAGCCTGCGATATAGACGATGCGGGTGTCGAAATAGCCCTTCTCGCCGAGCAGTCGCTCATAGATCACGTCTGAGATGATATGCGCGATGCGGCGCCAATTGGCGGTTTCAGTGGAATAGGCGGTGCCTTGGATTTGCTGGCCGGGCAGCACATCCCACAGGCGGAACTCAACGCGCACTTTGGTGCCGCCTTGGTTCTCAACCTTGCCGGTTACCAGTGCCTGCGCACCGATACCCTTCCAGTTGGCGAAGTTCGGCACATCGCTGCTGGCTTGGCCGATGAACGCCGCCGGGTCGATGGCGCGGAACAGGCCGGAGCGGGCAAGGTTGTTGGTGATCACGCCCGCAATGTCGTTGCCCAGACGCTGCGACTCGCCATCGGCCCCGGCGAACACCGGGATGGCAATCGGGATCGGGTCGATGCGCGCACGGTCCACCACAATGGCGCTGTCGGCAGGAGTACCAGCGGATTGCGCGTAAAGCCGGTTCGGCAGGATCAGCGCGGCTGCCCCCACCGCAAGGCCACGGCGGCTGAGGCTGAAGCTGCGCGCATCAATGTCGGGCAGCGAAAGGCTTGGGATGATCGGCTGGGTCATGGGTTCATCCTCAGAGGTTTGCGCAAGAGCGTAGCATCACGGCTGGAACAGGAAGGTGAGTTTCTGCACGCTGCCCAGCTTATCGGCGGGCAACGGCAAAGTGGCGCAGCGCGGATCGAGTATCGCGCGCTGCGCACGTTCGAAAAACGCATTCAGGCGGGGATCGCCCAGAACACGGCTGCGATCATCATCGGCAATCTGCACGATGCGCGCGGTGCCGGTGGCGTCTGTTGTCACGGTCACCTGCACACGCATCTTCTCCAGGTCAAGCGCGCCTGCATCCTTCGTCCAGCACTCACGCACCTTATCGCCAATCTGGCCGCGCTGGAGTGCAGACAGCGAATTGTTAATGTCACCGTTAGGAGAGCCGCCACCATTGGGCGCACCACCTGCTGTGGGATTCGCCTTCGCGGTCGGTGGCTTCAACTGCTTTTGCAGCGCCTTCAGCTTCTCCAGTGAATTCAACAGCTCCTCACTCTCCGCCGCCGCGTTTTTCGTCGCGTTGGGCTGAGACGTCTTCGATGGCGGCGCAGGCGGTGGCGGCACCGGCGGCGGCGGCGCTGGTGGTGGCGGCACTGGCGGCGGCGGTGTTGGCACCGGCGGCGGCGGTGGCGGCGGCTTGATGGGCGCCGTCTCGGAATCATCCGGCGGCGGAGGGGGTGGTGGCGGCGGAGGTGGTGGCGGAGGGGGGGCGGCGC
>CAIZGT010000349.1 GCA_903932545.1 uncultured Rhodospirillales bacterium | reverse complement strand
TGGCAAAATCGATTCCGCGCGCTTCAAGCAGCGGCGCAGGGAGATTGTCGGCAGAGCTGTGCGCGAGCGCCTCAATGGCGGCCTTGGCGTTGCCCTGTGCCAGTTGCAAACTCGCCAGCCGTTCGCCAAACGCCGCGCGCGCGGCACCACGCGGGGCGTCGGCCAGCATTTTGCCGAGCAGGGTGATGGCACGATCGGGCAGATCCAGGGCCACCAATTGGTCACTCACCACCTGTGCCAACGCCAGCCCAGGCTCTCCATCTGGCATCAAATCAGCGTTTTCCTCCGCAAACGCCACCATGTCGAACGGATTGAGGCTGGCTTGGCCATCGGGCCGGATAGCAGCCGTAAAGGTCGCTTGCAGTTGGGCTCGGATGTCGGCTGCCTGATCCGGCCACCCCGCTTGCGTCTCTCGTAACAATTGCAATGCGGGACGCCATTGATGCGCTTGGGCCTGTAATTCGGCGACGCGACGGCGAAGTTCAACCTCTCGTGCATCACCGCGCCACGCGAACAGCATCCGCCCGAGTTTTGCCGCGGTCTCAGCAGCATTTGCCTTTCCGGTCGCGAGGCGCAATTCGGCGGCACCGCGCGCCGCGCGCAGACGAACGAGGCGATCAGTACCGTTGGCCAAAAAATCGTATCCCGCCAGAGCCGCATCCACATCGCCGGATCGCTCGGCAAACATTGCACGCGCCAGACCCAGGCCCGGCACATCTTGACTGCGCGCCAGCAAGGCTTGCGCTGCGCCATGTTCCACCGTGTGGCTGCCCTGGCTGGCCAGAGTTTCCGCCACCAGCGGCAAGACGCGGTTGCGCAATTCAGCGGGATAATCATTCAGCAGCGGCAGCGTGTTGGCAAAGATTGACGCCGCAGCGGCATCTTGCTCGTGCAACATCGCCTGACGAACCGCGCGCCAGAAATTGATCTCGTCCGATCCATCCAGCGCCTTGTCCTCCAGCGCTTCGGCCTCCGGTGGTCGCCCGGCGAGCAGGCTGGCCAACGCCGACAATCCTCTTGCCTGCAAATCATCCGCCGCCCGCGCATCTTCGAGGGTGGCGAGCGCCAAAACGGCTTGTGCTTCCGCCCCCATACCCAGCGCCAGCATCGCCTCCGCCACGCCGCGTCGGGCCGCAGCCTTAGACTGCGATGGCGCTTCGGCAGCGACTGCGGTGGCACCTTGCAAACGACGCAACAGCGCGGCGGTGCGAAGTGGTGGCAGGTCGAAACTTCTTGTAATGCGGCTGGCTTCGGCGGCAGCGACGGCAGCCGGTTCTGGGATGGAGGCAGACAGCATTGCGGCATTTCGCGACATCGCAATCTCAAACCCATCCGCCCTCGCCCGCATCGTCAACGTATCGGACAGCGCCGACAACACCACCCCTTGCCAGCTTGGCAGCATCGCAAAATCCGGTGATGCGCGGGCCACCAACACGCCCTGCCCGGCGCTGCGTTGGGTTCCAACCAGCAGCACGCCGCCGGTCAGGTTGTCTGGCACGGAGACAACAAAACCGGGCAGTTGGGCGGGCAAGGTTATATGGTCGAGCGCAATCTCGGGGGTCATTGCTTGCAGGGCTGGCGGCTGCGCGTCGCCACCGATGGCGGTGATCATCCAGCCTTCGCGCTTTCGGGTAAGCCGCAATTCGGTGCCAGTTGGCAGCGGTATGGTGATCAGCGTCGCTGCAGGCAGCAATTGCACACGCGCCCGGCCAAACACCGGGTCTTTGATAACATTCTGCAAATCAACCGGCTTACGTTCATCAAACACCACGATAGCGTCCGTGCCACGACGAAACGCCGCAGCACCCACCTGAGCCGCGAACGGGACTGCCAGCATGTGCC
>CAIZGT010000348.1 GCA_903932545.1 uncultured Rhodospirillales bacterium | reverse complement strand
CTCGCCGCGCAGGATGGTCTGGAACAGCCGCACCGAACCGCGCTGACGCAAATTGGCGAGCAGCACATCCATATCCACGCCCGGCCTGCCGAGCCAGCGATCCAGCCGCTCCTCACGCGCCTGCGCTTCGGTGCCGAGTTGGAGCATGTCGCAGAACGCGGCGTTGGCGGCGACGATGCGACCATCGTGGCCCACCACCACAAACCCATCCGGCGCGTTGTCGATCAGTTTCAACAACTGCGCCCGCGCCTCCGGCATCGCCACCGGCTGGTTCAGCGCCACCGGCGAGAGCCGGATGAGAAACATCGACGTGCCTTCCTGGCGGAACATCGAGCCCGAGACCGAAACCTCGCGCCCATTGTCCAACAGCCGCGCCTCAATGGTCTCCGCCCGCCCCGCCGCGCGGATGCCTGCCAGCAGCGTGTGCAAACGCTCTTGGCTTTCCGAATCAAACGCCTCGCGCAGCGAGCGTTGCAGCGAGCGTTTCCAGTTCTCCCCGAACAGATCACGCGCCGCCGGATTGGCCTCAATCAGTTTCAGCGACGCCGCGTCAATCACCAGCACCGCTTCAGACGTCATCTCAAACAGCAGCCGATACCGCGTCTCCACATGACGCAGCCGCGCATAGTCGCGCTCCATCGATTGCTGGGCATCAACGAGACGCTGCTGCAAGTCGGAGATATCGGAAAGGTCGCGCCCGAACGCCACAATCAGCCCGGTCTCGGCCACCTGAACCGAGGAATACAGCACCGGCACATGACCGCCATTGCGCGCTGGGTGATTGAGGTGCCGCCAACGTGGCGGTGCCGCACCGGGTTTGCCGATCCGCAGCAGCGCATCCACCTTATTGGTGCTGTCGGGGCTCACCAGATCCAGCCAACGCTTGCCAACCCAGCTTTCGCTGCCCTCCAAATCCAGCGCCAGCCGCTCGCTGCTGAAGGCGAGGTCGCGCACAATGCCTTGCGCATCAACAATCAAAGCGATGTCAGAGGCGGCTGTGATCAGGGTCGCAGCAGCATCGGGGTCGAGCGGCCCCAGCGTGAGATGCGGCGACTTGAATGCGTTCACGAGTGACGTGACCTTCCAGTTCACGGCACGCCCCTCTCAGCGGGAGCCGTCATGCGGGCACCTGCCTCAGGCAATCCCCGCATGATGGCTGAAGGGCTCACCCGGCATGTGCCTGCAATGACAGCAGGTTCGCCGCTTCAAGAATGGCCTGCGCCGCGTCAGCCGCCGTGGCGTCGGCTCCAACTTCGCGATAACGCCCCGGTTGTGCCACGAAAACCGGACCGCCAACCATAACCCCAAGTTGTGGATTCCGCGAAGCCTTTCGCACACGAGAAATCGTGGTGGACAGCGCCGGAAGCCGTTCTTCGGCCGCCAATGAAATCCCGGCCACGTCAAACCAGCTTGACGTCAACAACTCCGCCATCGCCGCCTCGGTTTGCGGTTGTTCGCAGGTCACGTCCCAGCCGGCGCGGCGGAAAAATTGCGCCACCATCGCCAGACCGAAGCTGTGCTGCTCACCGATTGTGGGCATCAACAAAATGCGGTGGGTTTGCAATGTGGTGGCAAAGCTCGGGTTTGGGCCGCGGTTGGTGAACCGTTCATCCAGCAGATAGAGCATGCGGTGCATCCGCAGCAGCCCCATCGTCACGGCTGCAAAATCGGCCTCATCACACTCCCAACGCGCGCCGAGCATGCGTGCAGCATCGGCCAACAGCTTGGTGTGCAGCTGCTCAATCGGCGTGCCGACATCCAGCAAAGCCTCGACATAGGCCGGGGCGAGCGTGTCATCGCGGTCCAATAGCAGCGAGGTGAATTCTTCGGTTTGGCGCGCGGTTGGGTTCCAATCCAGCTCCGCACCCCGCGCCGCGCGGTGGCTTTCCACCATGCGCGGGATCACTGCGGTTTCAATCGCATGGGTCAAAGCGCGCATTCT
>CAIZGT010000347.1 GCA_903932545.1 uncultured Rhodospirillales bacterium | reverse complement strand
TCGGGTGGGATAGACGGGCGTCGTATTATAGATGCGGTGTTGGAGAAGGTTAATTTGTATACGGCGCCTGATGCTGTTTTTTATATGGTGTTGGTGGCGGAGAATAGGGTGGATGATGTTTGTGCATCGGGTACGTTGTTCTCACTCGGTGGCGGCAACGCAAAACTGGTTGGCACTTTGGCTGGCTTCGTTTTTGGTTCCGCCTTGGGCGCTTGGAGTATGGGATTTTGGTGGAGCTTGCCTGCTATACCAGGGGTGACGATACAGGGCTTGGTCGGTTTCGGTCCCGCCATGGCAATCCAACTCGCCGTGCTGACGGTGATGTTCTTTTTTGCCCGTCGTTACTCAAAAACGCCAATATCGCGCTCGTTGTTAATCGGTGGCGTTGCTCTTGCCGTATTGAATGCTGCGACGATGCTGCTCAACGGCAAACCCTGGGGGGAAACGTCGGCCTTTGCACTTTGGGGCAGCAAGATCTTCACGCAGATCGGACTGGTGGACGCTCATAGCTGGGCCTATTGGATGCGCCCGAACTTTAACACACAACTCGACCGTGCCACTTCGCTCGATGTCACCTCTCTGATGGACGCCGCGATTTTGCTCGGCGCTATCCTCGCAGCCGCTTTGTCGGGCGCTTTTAAGCCACGCTGGGGTGGTGGTATGCGGCCTTGGGTTGGAGCGATTATTGGCGGGATTGCGATGGGCTTTGGCGCGCGACTCGCAAATGGCTGCAACATTGGGGCGTATTTCAGTGCAATCTCCGTCGGCAATCTCTCGGGCTGGGCCTGGATGTTGCTGGCTCTGGCAGGAAGCTGGATTGGCGTGAAGCTGCGCCCGCTGTTTGATCTTGATGCGCGCGCAGAGGTTGGGCCGAGTTGCTGATGGGATATCGTTGCCCAAAGATTTCGCTTATTCGGCGCGCGACGAGCGGGGCGGTCTGAGGCGCGAGCCCATTTCATCAAGTGATGCCTGTTCTTTGCGCGCGGTTTCGCTTGCCTCGACCACGCGCTGGCTCTCGATCAGTGTTTCCACGGCTTCCAGGGCCGATCGCGCGAGGTTGAAAACGGTGCGCGCTTGGAGCGTGTCTTCTTCTGCCCTGGCACGCAACGCTTTGGCGCGCGCGACGCTCGCACGGCCCACAGGCAGCCATTTGGCAAAGGCCTGTACAGCTGAATCATCGGCGTGCACCGAAGCGGCCGCTGCCATTTCGTGGCGGATGGCAGATTCTGCGGCATGAACCGCCCGACGTGCCTCGACGAGATGCCGCTCGGCACTTAGCAACTCTGCGCGTGCTGCCTGCATTTCCCTGGCGCGCAATTGGCGCAAAACCGGCAAGGGGTTGCGCCGCATCCTCAGCCCTCGCCATGTAGAGCGTGATCCAGCATCAAGAAGCTATCGGTCAGGTTAGTTGCCTCATCACTTTTCTGTCGCAACAACGCCTCCAACCGAGGCGCAACGTGCAAGGCGGTGTCCACTTTGGGATCGCTGCCGCTGCGATAGGCGCCGAGCCGGACCAAATCTGCCATTTCCGCCTGGATCGCCAGATGGCCGCGCGCTTCTCGGGTTAGCGCGTTCTCCGCCTGTGAATTGCAGCCCGGCACAGTACGCGAGAGTGAGCGCAGAATGTCCACCGCCGGATAACGACCAGCCTCGCCGATCCGGCGGTCGAGGATAACATGTCCGTCCAGGATGCCGCGCACCGCGTCCGCCACTGGTTCGTTATGATCATCGCCCTCCACCAGCACCGTGAACAGGCCAGTAATTTGGCCTGCTTGGGTGCCAACCACCGGCCCCGGCCCAGCGCGTTCGAGCAGGCGCGGCAACTCGGCGAACACGCTGGGCGGGTAGCCGCGGGTAGCGGGGGGCTCACCGGCAGAAAGGCCAATTTCACGCAAGGCAAGGCAAAACCGCGTAACTGAATCCATCAGTAAAAGTACATTCTTACCTTGATCGCGGAAGTGCTCGGCGATTGTCATCGCTGCATAAGCCGCCTCGCGCCGCATCAAAGGCGGTTGATCTGACGTGGCAATTACCACCACCGAGCGCGCGAGCCCCTGTGCGCCAAGATCATCTTCCAGAAACTCCCGCACTTCGCGCCCGCGCTCGCCCACCAGAGCCAGCACTGCGACGTCACATGCCGTGTGGCGGGCGAGCATTGAAAGGAGGGTGGATTTCCCAACCCCAGACCCGGCAAACAACCCCAGGCGTTGACCTTGGCGGCAGGTTGCGAACAGGTTCAATGCACGCACGCCAAGATCCAGCCTCGGTCCAAGCCGGGCGCGATCGGTGGCATTTGGAGGCCCAGCTCTGACCTGTCGAGAACGGCCGCGTGGCAATACGCCTTTGCCGTCCAATGGTCTGCCCAGCGGGTCCACGACTCGACCGATCCAGTCATCGCTCACGGGTAAGCTAGCGCCATGAACCACCTGGGGTTGTGGTGCCTCCATCCATGCCAGCGCGCCAGGGCCAAGCCCATCTGACGCAGCAAAAGCCATTGCCTGGGCGATGCCACCGCGAAAACCTACAATTTCAGCCGGAATACAACCGCCGTTGCGTGGTTGTAGCTCAATGCGATCTCCCACGGCGGTGTGGCGCGATAATGCGTTGAGCTCGACCATGAGGCCAGATACCGCTGAAATCCGGCCTTCCAGCCGGTTACTCCGCACCCCAGTGATGGTTGCAGCGGCGGTTTGACACCGTGCTGCAAGGGAGTTTTCCGACATTTCACACTCTGCCTCATGCTATGAGATTGTATTACAATTAATAATACAACTTAAAGGTGAATTTTTGATGGATAGAATGCAACCTGGATGATATACAACTTCAAGTAGATTGATGGAGGGTTCGATGCGCGTTCTCCTAGTAGAAGATGACCTCACCGCCGCTCGCGGTATATCCTTGATGTTAAAATCCGGCGGTGCGGTGGTCGATGCCGCTGATACCGGGGAGGAAGCCCTCGAACTCCTGCGCCACTACGATTACGACATTGTCGTTCTCGACTTGATGCTGCCTGATATGGAGGGCTATGAGGTTGTTCGTCGCATGCGCGCAGCGCGCAACGACGTGCCCGTCCTCATCCTGTCCGGTTTGTCGCGGCCGCAAGCGAAGGTAAAGGGCCTCGGCGTTGGGGCAGATGATTTTATCACCAAACCGTTCGACAAGGCAGAACTGGTAGCACGGATGCAGGCTATCGTTCGCCGGTCTAAAGGTTTCAGCCAGCCGAGCCTGCGCGTCGGCAAGCTGCGCCTTAACCTCGACAGTCGAGAGGTGTTGGTGGACGACAGCCAAGTGCCTCTGACGGGCAAGGAATACGCCATTCTGGAACTGTTGGTACTACGAAAGGGCATGGTACTGACCAAAGAAGCCTTCCTCAATCACCTTTACGGCGGGATGGATGAACCGGAGATGAAGATCATCGACGTTTTCATCTGCAAGCTGCGCAAAAAGCTCCAGGCGGCCGGTGCGGATGGTCTGATAGGAACGGTATGGGGGCGCGGCTATATGCTGCGTGAGCCGACAGGCGAGGTGCTGATCGAATCCCTGACATCGCCGCGGCCGTTTGCACGCAATGACTCAATCGCCACTTTGGGAACGCTGACGGCGGCTTAGCGATCAAGACCCGTAACCTGCAACCCGCATCCGCTAAACCGTAAACTGTTCGGCCAGGATTCGTTCCGAGAGCCCTTGGTCCGGGTCGAACAGGATGCGCGCTTGCAGGCTGCGGTCTTCACTGACGGCGACGCTGCGTACGTCTCGCACTTCAAAAGCATCCGCCACTGCCGCTACCGGGCGCTTTTCGGGCTCATGCACTTCAAACAGCACTTCCGCTGAGCTTGGCAGCAACGCTCCGCGCCAACGGCGGGGGCGGAAGGCGCTGATTGGGGTGAGAGGCAGCAAATTGGCCGAAAGTGGCACAATCGGGCCATGCGCGCTTAAGTTGTAGGCGGTGGAGCCGGCTGGAGTGGAGAGCAGGATCCCGTCGCAGATTAATTCCTCCAACCGAACCCGGCCATCCACACTGATCCGAATTTTTGCCGCTTGACGGGCTTCACGCAACAGCGAGACTTCGTTCAACGCCAGCGCTTCCTCCACCCGTCCAGTGCTGGTGACTGCGTGCATCCGCAACGGATGCAGCACAGCGGCTTGGGCGCGTTCCAGCCTCACGTGGAGGTCGGTTTCGCTGAAATTGTTCATCATGAAGCCGACTGAGCCACAATTCATGCCATATACTGGGATGTTTTGTTCCAGCACGCGATGCAGCGTCTCCAGCATGAAGCCGTCGCCGCCGAGGGCGACTACCACATCAGCGCGCGCGATATCGCAATCACCATAAGCCGCCACCATTCGCCTAAGGCTCTCTTGGGCAAGCGTTGCGGGGGAGGCGGCGAAGGCGATCCGGGTTTGCGTCATTGTATTGGCGCGGACTAGGCTGCAACGTTGCGTTGCAAGGCCGCACTTCTAGCATCTCGATGTTCCAGAACCGGCATGTCGCGCCGAATCCGCGCGGTCATCGCACGGTCGATTTCTGCGCTTACCAAGCCAATCCCACTGCTCTGCTCCGCAACCACTCGCCCCCAAGGGTCACAAATCATAGAATGGCCGAAGGTGGCGCGCGCTTGGCCTTTTGCGTC
>CAIZGT010000346.1 GCA_903932545.1 uncultured Rhodospirillales bacterium | reverse complement strand
CGCTGCGCAACATAACCAAGCGTACCAAGATCATCGGTCCTTAATCACAAGGGTTACAGTGTCGCCCCGCCATTATCTCCCCGAATTTGGTAGTCCTTCGGGCTCCGCCCACATTGGCATCGCGCAGACCCTCCTCCCATTTTTGTTTGCCGTGGCAGTTTCCCGGCATTTTGCCCAGGCATCCGCGAGATTGTTGACGCGCAGCATGGCCACGATTGCCGTCTCGGCGTCGGGCCCGGCCTGGCGCAGCACACCTTCAGCGTTTGCGGCGGAGTCGTGCCCAGTCTGCCAACCCAGCCCATAGCCCGCCATCCCGACTCCTAGGGCTGAGGCCACAGCGAGTCCGCCAAATGCCAGCGCGGTTTTCAACGTGACCACGCGTCTCCAGGTTTGAGCGTTGCGCGTGGTCAACTTCACCAATTCGGGCAGCAGGCTCTCGACGATCCCGATCCGGCGGGTTGCCAGCGCCAACTCGCCTTGCGCAATTGTCTCCGCCAATTGCTGGTCCAGCCGATCGCTGGCGGAGCGGAAATACCCGACCGCTTGCTCGTGCAGCCGCCATTGCAGGCCGAGCGATGCCGACAGGGCTTTGATCATCGGCAACGTCGGATCACTTTTCAGCCCGCCGAGCTGAATGGCGCGATCCATCTCCGCCTGCATCCGCTCGATATCACTGCCGAGGTCAGCGCTGCTCTGGGCGAGGTCGCGCGCCGGGTTTACGGCATCCACGATGCGATCCCGGCGAAGTTGGCCTCCATTGCCTGCAACCAACTCAGAACGCGCGAACGATCGAATGGCCCGAGCGGAGTTTTTCCCTGGCCAATCTCACCGGCGGCCGCATCGCGGAAGTGCAGGCGACGGATTTCCACCTGCTGGGCAGGTAGGAGGCGTGGCATCCAGATCGGCACAGCGCCACGCTGCACCGCCGCGAGGAAAGCGCTGTGGCGTAGGATGCGGGCAAAGGCATTGAGCGGCGGGTCACCGACTTCTCCCATCGCCTCGTTGAGCACAATCGCCGTTGCGGTTGGCCTAAAGCCCAGGCCTTCCATGGTGGCCAGTGGGGACAAATCCTCCTCTTGCGGTCCTACGGTGTAGAACAGCACGACGGCAAACCCTTGCGCCTCGATCATCGCCACGAGGTCAGGCAGGTCAGTGACCAAGCGCCTAAGCGTGGTGTCGCCACCGCCAAGATCGACCAGGAGAGACAAGTCGTGGTGCAGCGCATGTTGCAGCAGCTTATCGAGCCATTTGAGGCCATCGCCGGGTCTGACGCCTGAGGCGGGCGGGCGACGTCGTCGATGTATTTCGAGAACGTGTCGTTGGTCGGGTCCATATCCGCCATCAGCAACGTATGGCCCGCCAGGATCGCAGTTTCGGCGGACCAGCGAATGCCGGTTGTTTTGCCGGTTTTGCCGCGCCCGATCCAAAAGATGATCTTCTTCTTGTGCGACAAATCGATACCGGACATGGGCGCAATCGGGCTGGCAGGCTTGGCGCTGGCACTCAGAATGGTGAGTTCTGGGCCGCTTTCATCGTCACCAGTGAAGTTGAACGCCGTTGGGCGGGTTGGCAGTAGGGCAGCGGAGGGAGCACCGTCTTCGCGAAGCGGCTGGACTTTCGAAGCCTTGTCGGTTTTTGGATTGGCCATGTTCGATGTCCTTGTGCGTGAAAGCTATTTTCTGCCGGTGAACCGGGCGAGAACCTCGTCGACATTGATGGGTGGTGCAGG
>CAIZGT010000345.1 GCA_903932545.1 uncultured Rhodospirillales bacterium | reverse complement strand
TGCGAAACTGGCGCGGGGGGGAGTGAGGCTCATGTGCCCATGCCTCGGACATTGACCACGAGATGGCCCGCCAATAAGCCGAGCCAGGCGATGCAAGCGAGCACGATCGTTGTCCAGCCGCGCGCGCGCTGATAATCGGCCACGCCTGGGTGGCGCCAGAAGAACCAATAGGCGGGGAGCATGAACAGGCCGAGTGTGGTGACGTTCTCTTTGAGTTCAAACAAGCCCACGATCGTCCAGAAACCCTCGCCCTCCATCGGCATCCGGACATAGATCCGGTAGCGGGTATAGACCAAGGCGCCGAGGGCCATGGTGAGCAGCCAGAGCAGGCACACTGCCCCGGCATAGGCGGCGGCATTGACGCTGCGGAAGCGGTGCCAGAATCCGCGGTTTGGGCGGGAACTGGCCGCAGGTGCCAGCACCGCCAACGCCTGATGGGTGATCGCCCCGATCAGCGCCACCGACGCCAGCATGTGGGCCATCAGCAGCGCCGTCCACATGAGGGTGGCGGGGATATAATCGTAAATGAAATCCAACCCGCGCCCCTCTTCCCGCTTTGTTACTTGCGGTTGTTACGGCAAGGTTAGGCAGGGTGGATGGGTTTGATCAAGTCCAGCGTCACCGCCTGAAAAGTTGGGCTAAATCTCAATTTGCCGCCCGATTTCCACCACGCCCTCACGCGGCAGGCGGAAGAACTCCGCCGAATGCGCGGCGTTGCGCATCATGAAAGCGAAGATGGCTTCAATCCACATCGGCAAGCCCTTGCCATCAACCCGATGCAGCACGGTTTCGTGGCCGAGATAGTAAGTAACGTCGTCGAGTTGCAGGTTGCAGCCATTGGCTTGGGCGGCGGCGAGGAGGGCGGGAATGTCGGGTTGTTCCATAAAGCCGTAACGCGCTCTGAGGCGAGAGAAATTCTCGCCCATTGGTGTCACGCTTACCCGCTCGGCTGCATCCACCCAGGGCACGGGTTCAACCACCACGGAGAGCGCGATCAGATAAGTGTGCAGCGCGCGATTGTTGCGGACATGCCACAGCATCACCGGCGGTGTGTCATCGGCGGTGCGGGTGAGGAACACCGCGGTTCCCGGCACGCGCGGGATGGCGCGGGCGCGGATATCGGCGAGAAAATCCGCCACCTTGATTGTACGTTCCTGAATACGCGCGGTGACGGCGGCAACCCCGGTGTGCCAGATCGTCATCAGGCCGAACACCAATGCAGCGAGCAGCAGCGGCACGAAGCCGCCCTCAAAGAATTTCAGCGAGTTTGCGGCGAAGAACGTGGCGTCGATGACGAAGAACGCACCGGCCACGGCGATACAGGCTGCAAGCGGCCATTGCCAGATTTCACGCATCGCCACGAACAGCAAGCAGGTGGTGAGCAACATGGTGAGGGACACCGCAATGCCATAGGCGGCGGCGAGGTTGTCGGATTTCTCAAAGCCCAGAGTGAGGATGATGGTGAGCAGCATCATCAGCCAATTCACGGCACCGACGTAAATCTGGCCGTATCCCTGCGCCGAGGTTTGGGTGATGTGCAGACGCGGACACCAGCC